>NZ_MNQY01000128.1:0-57037 GCF_001915675.1 Parabacteroides sp. merdae-related_45_40
GGAGGTGTAACCGTAAACGAACGAGAGTCTTCAACAACTCTATCCAATTTATCAGTAATTTTATATTTTACCATATATGTTTTAGCTGTTCCATTATCGCCACACGACAATTTATTAAACCAATCATCTACGCTATATTTCATCTTAACTCTACTTGCAGAACTTTCTGCTATCGCAATTCCTGGAATATCTAATGTGAAGACATCCTGCTCTTCTACCCCTATTCCAACTATAGATATTGCTACATCCTTTATTCCGGCAAGAGCCTCAATATCTACAGGTACGTCAGAAAGAGGAGTAATCAATTTTATTTCCAAAGTACCTTGTTCAAAAGTTTTATTATTCGGGAACATTCCCCAACTAACCTTAGGCTTAGCAGCAGCCGGTACAGTTATTCTAACCGATTTAGAAGTCCTATTCGGAGTTGGCAAAGCATCTACAACCGTCAATGATAACTCATAATACGAGTCTTCCGATTTACCTAATAAAGAAGCAATAACCGATTTCAAATCAAATTCTGCCTGCATTTCACCTTTCATTTTCTCTGGTGCACTAAAGCCGTAATTATCCGCCAAATCCTTAATCTGATCTTCTGTCAGATTTGCCAAATCATACTGATTAATCAAAGTCGAACTTCCATCTTTAATCGTCAACAATACCTGATTAATCTTTCCTCCGGAAGTAATCACTACTTTAGCCGCCTTTGTATCTTTAGCATATTCTGTAGGTTCCTCCATACTTACATTCGTATCTTCCCACTTAAACAAATCGCACACAATATACGGCGCCCCCTTCAACTTCTCCATGAAATCCGGAATTCCGATATTCACATAGATCGTTTCCTTTGTTTCATCGTTTAATGTCACATCGATAGCAATCCCGTTCACCCCTTTTTCATCCGTACGGACGGTCAGCTTCGCCCATTGCTTGGGCTTGATAGTTGTTGTCGCCGTATAATTGACAGTCTTTCCATAGACATTGACCAGTTCCATCGCAATTTCCAGCTTCGTGCCGGAAGCATCCGACAGAAAATACATCGGACGGGATTCGCCTTTTTCATACACCAAAGGCAATTCCATCTTGTTCGTCTTCAACGACAAGGTATAATCTTTATATGTTTGCAGAAAATCATCCGAATAGTCGATCGTCACCCGGCTGTTCGCCATTGCGGCAGTTACCTCCACCGGTGTAGTCATATCCTTGACAATCGTAAATTCCTTTTTCCCGGAAAAGTAAGGTGCATCGAAAGCGGCTGCCGTTTCTGTTCCTTTTGACACCTGAATCGTATATGCTCCGGCTCCCAGCTCAAGTTCGGCTGGCATCTTGTCGAAGCGGGAATATTCGGCCACAACACCCGAATCCTGCGCGATCGTCACAGCATAGCTATTCACATCCTTAAAGTCCGCCAAGTCAGAAGCTTTTGTCGATACACCCACCAACGCCGTGTCCACATTCATCCGAAAAGCAAGAGTACCTTTATTGACTACCCCATCTTCATCGACTTGGCAAGCATAAATCCCAATAAACAAACAAAAAAAGCACAACAGGCGGCTTACCACACAAAAGCGCTTGTTATCTCCTTCCAAGAAACGTTTCTTCTCCATCCAGATTCTATTCCGTTTAACATTCCATTTTCAAGGTCGCAAAGTAACCCCGATTCTTCAAGCCTTACAAGGTCAATTTATATTATTCGCTGTCCGTTTTTTTTGATTTGCATTTAAGGCCACCTCTTTAATTTCCTATTTATGATACACAAATGATATATCCACAAACACATAACTGTCCGATTTTTCATAATAAGCTTTACATATAAACAAGATTTCGTATCTTTGTCGTATCTTTTATTCTAATATGTATATAGATAATGACATCCCCAAAATAGACCTGCCCGAAGACTGGATAATCGGAAAGTTGACGAAAAGCGAAATCGGCTTGCTGAACCTCTATGCCAATTATCCATGCCGGCTGAAAGCCGAAATATTCGTGCTTTGCTTGCAAGGAGATCTGGAGGCATCCATCGACTTGACGCGCTACAAAGTCAGGCCAGGAAGCTTTATCACCATACAACCGGGGACAATTTTGCAAATATATCGGGTAGAAGGAGATTTGGAAATCTACTTCATGGGATTTTCTTCAAATTTTATCAGTCAATCGAACCTTAACAAAATGGCAGTAGACATGCACTACGCGGCCAAAGATACCCCAATCATAGAATTGAAAGAAAAACCTGTCGAACTGCTGGAAGATTACTTCTCGCTTCTGCTTAAAACATATAATACCTGCAAGCCTGCTTTAAACAAACATATTTTGAATCATCTATTGTCGGGTGTATTCATGGGAGTCAGTGCCATGTATAAAGATAAAGTGGAAAGCAAAACGAATCTCTCCAAAGCAGAACAAATAAGCAAAAACTTCAATCATCTGGTTATGCAGAACTATACCACGCAACGTTCCGTTGCGTGGTATGCCAAGAAACTCGGCATAACTCCGGCGCATCTCAGTACGATTGTCAAGCAGACGACCGACAAGACTTGTGTCGAGATCATCACCTCTATGGTGATCATGGATGCAAAGGCACAGTTGAAATCGACCGACCTATCGATCCACGACATCGCCTATTCGCTGAATTTCACGAATATGTCTTTCTTCGGCAAATATTTCAAGCGGCATGTGGGGATGGGGCCGTTGGAATACCGGAACAGCTAAAAACAAAAGTTCCGGGCCGCTGGGTCATTTCAGCTTCACCCACCCTGTACAACCCGCCTTGCAACAAGCCTCAACAGGTGAAGGCTCCCGCCCGGATTGCCTTCAACCCCGGTATCCGGCCTTCATCCAGGCAAGTTCGAATCGACCACCAAAGGTTGAGGGATGCCCGTGTCTTCCTCTTTCGGAAGGGTATAGATGGCAAACAAACGGCTGCCTCCCTTCACCAGACGGCCGGAAGCGACCAATGCGGCCAAATCCTTGCGCGCACTGTAGTCAGACAGCCCGATAAGATAACGGTAGGAACGGACGGTGATATAAGAGTTCTCGTCCAAATAGCGGTAAAGAAGTTCCTCCCGGTCCGCCATACCGGGTGCACAGTGACCTGAACTTTTCATACGCGTGAGCGGCATCGTCTTCAAGGCCTTCTTCAACTGCTGGCAGCATCGGAAATTGACGTTCTTGAAACGGACAGATTCGCTCCTCAGTTCCGTTTTAGACATCACCGCGCGAGATTGGAGCGAGACGCTGAAGAAGCCGAGGCCCTCGATCTCCACGTTATCGCCTTCGCGCAAGCGTTCCGTCACCAAGTCGGTGATCAGCTGCAAGGCGCCGGCAATGTCGGCTTCCGAATAGGTGGAGCGGGATTTGGCATATTTCATCAACTTTTTAATGCTGACGGTCTCATAGGGGATCAATCTTGGGTGAAGAGGCATTTTATTGCCGTTCTTCCCGGAATCCGGGTTACGCTCCATTCTGTAACGTGCTGTCATATTAGTAATAGATTAAATGGTGAATAATAAGACTTTATCGCTTTCCTGCCTTCTTTGTATGTTTTTGACGAAGGTCGAAAAGGTTTTTGCCCAAGGTGGAAAAGGTATTCGACCTAAGTCGAAAGGCTTTTCGCCCTAGGTCGAATAGTCAATAACATGGCAGTAAAGATACAAATAATAATAGGATAAACACGAATGAGGCGGTACTTTTATCCTAAATAAAAAACGCAACAACTGGGACTTGCTGGCTGATCCGACCGGTAGCCGCCGTTTCGTCTGCATCGAGATAAACGGGAACATCCGTCCAGACCGTTCTGTCGAATACGGACAGCTATACGCACAGGCGGTCGCCGCGCTCCGGGCAGGCGAAAGATATTGGTTCACGCCAGAGGCATTCATTTTATTTTCTCCTAATGCTTTTTCCGATCTCCAATTTTAAAATAAATGAAACCGGCTTACGTCCCCCATGTTTCCCGGTCCAGGCTCCGGTATTGTATGGCTTCCGCCAGATGGCATGCCTCGATATTCGGAGAGGCTTCCAGGTCGGCGATCGTACGGGAGACTTTCAGGATGCGGTCGTAGGCGCGGGCGGAAAGATTGAGGCGCTGCATGGCGACCTTCAGTAAAGACAGGCCGGCAGCATCAGGCACGGCGTATTCATGAAGCAGTTTGGAGGTCATCTGGGCATTGCTGTAAATACCCTCATGCGCGGCAAAGCGTTTTTCCTGGATAGCGCGGGCTTTCATCACGCGCTCGCGTATCGCTTCGCTACATTCGGAAAGGCGTCCGTCGGATATCTTCTCGAAAGGGACCGGCACGACTTCTACCTGTATATCGATCCGGTCGAGCAAAGGGCCGGAAACACGATTCATGTATTTCTGGACAGCACCCGGAGAACAGAGACAAGGGCGATCGGGGTGATTATAATATCCGCAAGGACAAGGATTCATGGAAGCGACCAACATGAAGTTGGCCGGATAATCAACAGATAAGCGGGCACGAGAGACCGTTATCGTCCGGTCTTCCAATGGTTGGCGCATGACCTCGAGCACGCTCCGGTTAAATTCGGGCAATTCATCCAAGAACAAGATTCCGTTATGTGCCAAGCTGATCTCTCCCGGCTGCGGGAAAGCGCCTCCACCGACCATCGCCACATTCGAAATCGTGTGATGGGGCGAACGGAACGGACGTTGCGTCATCAGGGAAGTGTCCAGCCCGATCTTGCCGGCGACCGAATGTATCTTGGTGGTCTCGAGCGACTCCTGCAAGGTAAAAGGTGGCAAGATGGAAGGGAGACGTTTGGCGAGCATCGATTTGCCACTCCCCGGCGGACCGATCAGGATCAGGTTGTGGCTTCCGGCGGCGGCTACTTCCAGCGCACGCTTCACATTCTCCTGTCCGCGTACATCCGAGAAATCCGCTTCAAACTGAAGTTGCCGGGCATAAAATTCTTCACGGGTATTGACAACCGTCGGCTCCAAATCCCGTCTTCCTGCAATGAACTCGATCACTTCTTTGATGGTCGAAACGCCATACACATCCAGGTCATTGACGACAGCGGCCTCACGGGCATTCTGCTTGGGAACGATAAAACCTTTGAATCCCTCTTCACGCGCCTTGATCGCAATCGGCAGAATTCCCTTTACCGGCTTCAAGCTGCCGTCCAATGAAAGCTCTCCCATCATCATGTAGTGGCCTAGCCGGGAAGCATCCAGCTCTTCGGCTGCAGCCAGGATGCCGATCGCAAGCGGCAAATCATACGACGAACCTTCCTTCCGGATATCGGCAGGCGCCATATTGATCACAATGCGGTTACGGGGAAACTTGTAGCCACTCACCTGAAGAGCAGAGATAATGCGTTCATGGCTTTCACGGACAGCCACATCGGGCAACCCTACCAAAAAGAATTGGATACCTTTCGTGCAATTTACTTCGATCGTAATGACCGTTGCCGATATGCCTTGCACGGCGGCAGCGTAAGATTTGACTAACATAGTTAAAGATTTATGATTTAAATTTATGGGTCTGGATTTATGATTTATGGATAGCAACATTGCATAAATCATAAATTCCTACTCCATCAACTTTTCCAACGTCTGCTTTATCTCGACCCCATTGTCCGTTTTCAAGATGATCTTCCCTTCTTCATCGATCAGGAAACAGCGGGGCAAGGCGCTTACGTTATACAGATCAACCAACATGGCTGCCTGTCCGGCGGAATCGGTAACCAAGTTCCAGCCGATGCTATCCTTTGCAAGGACTTTCCGCACTTCGGCTTGATCGTCATCCAGACTGACCAGCAACATATCCACCTTTTCTTTCGGATATTTCATTGCCACTTCATCCAGATAGAGGTCTTCCGTCTGGCACATATCACACCAAGGAGCCGTAAACGCAAGCAGTAAATATTTCTTCGGAAAAGAATCCAGACTGACAGGAGTCCCGTAAATATTCTTCACATTGAAACCGGGTGCTTCGGCGCCTAAAGCAGTCCTTTTTGCCCGCGTGCTGTATTCCTGCAACTTCCGCACCAGATAAAAGTCGTTCAGTTTCGGATTCAGCACAGCCAACAATTCGTCCATTTGCCGGGTATCGTCAGGATGGTTAAAATAATGCTGTATCAATACGACGGAAGCTTCTTCATCCGGATATTTCTTGATGGCGGCAGCAGCTTCCTCGCTCAACAGATGGTTTACATTCGCCAGGCGCGAAGCCATATCCGCTTCCTCGATCGAGCTGTTGAGGTTTTCCCTGTTCTTCTTATTCAGTTGACGGATCAAGTCGGCCTGCTCCTTCAATAAAGGAGCCATTTCTTTTCTTATCGCGGAAAGACGGTCATTGATCCGCCCTCCTTTGACACGTAACATGGCGGGATAATCAGCGTCTCCGGTGATCGTCACCTTCTCTCCCTTTTCCAGATAAGCCGTAACCCAATGCATTTTATCAGCAAAGAAAATCGTCACTTCCCGGAAATCCCCCTGTTTCTTTTCGATCAAAAATTCCCCCGGCTTCCCGCAAGTTACGGTATCTACAACCTTTATATCTTCATTTTCGAAAACGGCATATAAGGTCTGATCCTCCAGATTGGTTAGTTTTCCTTCTATCCGGTAAGCAATATCTCCGCCACACGATGACAAAGAAACGATAATCCCAACGACCAGTAATAAACGTCTAATCATGTTATACCTCACATCCCACATTAACAGATAATTTGGGGTAAAGGTAGGAATAGATTTTAAAATATCCTAACATTTATGATAAAATTAATGTATATATATAAAAAAAGCGCAGAACCGAAGTCCTGCGCTTTTATAGAGTCATTATGTATGTTATTACAATTTCGGACCAGCAGCAACCAGCTTCTTACCAGCTTCGTTGCCAGTGAACTTAGCGAAGTTCTTAATGAAACGGCCAGCCAGATCTTTTGCTTTTTCGTCCCACTGTGCAGCGTCAGCATAAGTATCGCGCGGATCCAGGATATTCGGATCAACACCCGGCAATTCTGTCGGTACAACGAAATCGAAGTACGGGATAACCTTTGTCGGAGCTTTGTCGATAGAACCGTCCAGGATAGCATCGATGATACCTCTTGTATCCTTGATAGAGATACGTTTACCAGTACCGTTCCAACCTGTGTTGACCAAATAAGCCTTAGCACCGGTCATTTCCATTTTCTTAACCAATTCTTCGCCGTATTTTGTCGGGTGCAGTGACAAGAAAGCAGCACCGAAACAAGCAGAGAATGTCGGAGTCGGTTCAGTGATACCACGTTCTGTACCAGCCAATTTAGCTGTAAAACCAGACAGGAAGTAATACTGAGTCTGTTCCGGGTTCAGGATAGATACCGGAGGCAATACGCCGAATGCATCGGCAGACAGGAAGATAACCTGTTTTGCGTGCGGGCCTTTAGAAACCGGCTTAACGATGTTTTCGATGTGATAGATCGGGTAAGAAACACGTGTGTTTTCTGTTACGCTCTTATCAGCGAAGTCGATTGTACCGTCAGCTGCAACTGTAACGTTTTCAAGAAGAGCGTCACGTTTGATAGCGTTGTAGATATCCGGTTCGCTTTCTTTATCCAGGTTGATAACCTTAGCGTAGCAACCACCTTCATAGTTGAATACACCTTCGTTATCCCATCCGTGTTCGTCATCACCGATCAACAGACGTTTCGGGTCAGTAGACAAAGTTGTCTTACCTGTACCAGACAGATGCATAGAAGCGATACCACGCAACGGGTTCATGTAGTTCATGATAGAGAACATACCCTTCTTCATTTCACCACCGTACCAAGTGTTCAAGATCACCTGTTCTTTCGTCTTCAGGTTGAAAACTGTAGCAGTTTCAGAGTTCAAGCCTAATTCTTTGTAGTTGTCAACTTTTGCTTTAGAAGCGTTGAAACATACGAAATCAGGTTCTCCGTAGTTAGCCAGCTCTTCTGCTGTCGGGCGGATAAACATGTTAGTTACGAAGTGTGCCTGCCATGCTACTTCCATGATGAAACGAACTTTCATACGAGTTGCTTCGTTAGCACCGCAGAAAGTATCGACAACGAACAGACGTTTGCCAGACAATTCTTTTACAGCTTTAGCTTTCAGATCAGCCCAAGCTTCTTCAGAACAAGGCTTGTTATCGTTTTTATATTCTTCAGAAGTCCACCATACTGAATCTTCGCTGGCTTCGTTCTTTACGAAAAATTTATCTTTAGGAGAACGACCTGTGTAAACACCTGTCATCACGTTTACAGCACCCAGTTCAGTTACCTGACCTTTTTCAAAGCCTTCCAAACCCGGTTTTGTTTCTTCTGCGAACAGAACATCGTAAGACGGATTGTGAAGAACTTCCTTCACATCTTTAATTCCGTACTTGCTTAAATCTAATGTAGCCATCTTGAAATTAATTTAATTGATTGACTTTATATAACTTTTCTCTCTACTCAATGTTAAAACACAAGGCAAATCATCTTTGTTTTTACTTGCTGTTCCCTCGCCTTGTTAATCGCGGTACAAAAGTAATACAAATTTTCATAGTACATATCGAATTAAGGAAATTTTTCAGTAATAATTATTCTTTTCCATGCCATTAACATCAAACCCTACCATTTTGTAACATAGAGTTTACAAATCAGCTACTTTTATCCAAAAATAGCATCGTGTTTCCCGGCATTTAAGTCATCCTGGATGCGGTAAAGAACGACAAGCAGAGGGGATAAATTATGTTTAACGATATCGGTTATAATCTCCGGGTCAACAGACAAATATTCATGAGAAATAATATTTTGCATGGCAAAAATCTTGCGCCAGGGAATTCCCGGATAATATACCAGCAACTTCTCCTTTGTTTCAGTATCTATTTGTTTCAATGTCTCACCGATAGTCTGTATTCTCATGCAAGTTGCATCAAATAAATCGACACCCTCCGGAGTACGAAGCAAATCATCGCAGTCTGCAACATCGGAAGTTCGTTTCAATGCCAATTCAACTCTTTGTATAACAAAAAGAAGCTTATCTGTTATTTGATCCTTAAAGATAAATTGCATCCTGTTCTATTTTACGCCGAAACAAAGCACGCATTGTTTTATGCAAGGTTATTAAATCGACTTTTTGCCTGAAAACTTGTTCTAAATCATCTTTTATATCCATCAATGTGTAATAACTTGTTTTTCTCAACTTAATAAAAACATCGATGTCACTCTTCTCATTCTGTTCACCACGAGCCACGCTACCGAAAAGGCCCAATGTTTCGATTCCGTATTTTTCGGCGGAACGGGCTTTGTAATCTCTCAGGATTTCTATGATTTCGGCTGTTGTCTTCATTGCTATATCCTTTTGTTTCACAAAGATAGAAATATAAATAAGAAAAGCTGTAAACCCTTGTATCTTTTTTCAAGGTTTACAGCTTTTCTTATCACAGATCGGCTTACCGCCTTACTTTACTTCCCAGATTTCTCCGCTCATCAGATAATCCTGCAGGTTACGGATCGGATTCTTGGCCTGGACTTCTTCGATCTGTTGGTGTACGGCTTCGTCGTAGGTCGGAGCATCCACATCGCGGATCACACCGAGAGCGACTGGCATATCCCCGCTCATCATGGCAAGCATCATGTGCAGGGTGTTATCCTTTTCATGTGCATCATGTACCAAAACATCATCCAGCGTATAACCATCCTGACCGATCGTTACGGCTTTAAGTTTCAGGCCTTCCAACACGATACCCTTTTCATTGTCTTTGCCGAACAACATCTTTTCGCCATGGCGCAAGAAAATCGTACGGTCGGCACGAAATTCCTTATCGACAATCTTTTTATGGATACCGTCGTTAAAGATCACACAGTTCACCAGCACTTCAGTCACGGAAGCACCTTTATGGCGGGCAGAAGCAGCCAACACTTCGGTCGTATTCTTCAGATCCACATCGATCACACGGGCAAAGAAATTACCACGGGCACCCAAAGCCAGTTCAGCCGGAATAAACGGATCTTCGACCGTCCCGTAAGGAGAGCTCTTGGAAACGAAACCACGGTCGGAAGTCGGAGAATACTGTCCCTTCGTCAGGCCGTATATCTTGTTGTTGAACAATACGATATTCAGGTCCACATTGCGGCGGACAGCATGAATAAAATGGTTACCACCGATGGCCAGACAGTCGCCGTCACCTGTAATCAACCAGACGCTCAAGTCCGGACGAGCCGTCTTCACGCCGGTAGCGATAGCAGCACCACGACCATGAATCGTATGGAAACCGTATGTGTTCATATAATAAGGTAAACGGGAAGAACATCCGATACCAGAGATAACAGCCATATTATGAGGAGCCACTCCTACTTCGGCCATTGCTTTGTGCAAGCAGTTCAACACGGCATGGTCTCCACAACCCGGACACCAGCGTACATACTGATCGCTCTTATAATCTTTCGGTTGAAATTTTACTTCTTCAGTTGCCATCTTTTAAGCCTCCAATATTTTCGTGAATTCCTCAACTAATCTCGCTACGACAAAAGGTTGTCCCTTTACGCGGTTGAAACGGTACGGATTGAATCCCGTCACTTTACCACGCAGGTAGTTGGCAAACTGCCCGTTGTTCTGTTCGGCAACGACCACCTTCTTGTATTTGCTCAGCACTTCAGCCGTGTTCTTAGGCAGCGGACTGATGAACTTGAAGTGAGCCAGAGCAACCTTCTTTCCCTGCTCCTGCATAGTTTCCATTGCTTCGTAGAGGTGTCCGTATGTTCCACCCCATCCGACGATCAGCAGGTCTGCATCGGGGTCTCCGATCACTTCCAGTTCGGGAATATAATCGGCAATCTTGTCAATCTTGGCCTGGCGGGTGGTAACCATCTTCTGGTGGTTGACGGGGTCTGTCGAGATAGCGCTTGTTTCATAGTCTTTTTCAAGACCGCCCAGACGATGGGCAAAGCCCTCGGTTCCCGGAATAGCCCAATAGCGAACCAGGCTTTCCTTGTCGCGGCGATACGCTTTCCATACTTTTTCACGCGCATCGTAGTTGGAGACATAATTCGGTTTGATTTCCGGATATTCAGCCAAGTTCGGCAGCTTCCATGCGGAAGAACCGTTGGCGATGAAGGCATCCGTCAACAAGATGACAGGAGTCATATGTTCGAGGGCCAACTTTCCTGCCCAGTAAGCAGCATCGAAACAGTCTGTCGGAGTCGAAGCAGCAATCACGACAGCCGGACTCTCACCATTACGTCCGTAAAGCGCCTGCATCAAGTCGGTTTGTTCGCTCTTGGTCGGCATACCCGTAGAAGGACCACCACGCTGCACATCAATAACAACCAGCGGCAGTTCAGCGATCACGGCCAAACCGATCGCTTCGCTCTTCAACGCCAGACCAGGACCGGATGTGGAAGTCGCAGCCAAGCAACCGGCAAAGCTGGCTCCGATGGAAGTACAGATACCGGCAATTTCATCTTCCGCCTGAACAGTGATGACACCAAGTTCCTTATGCTTTGACAACTCATGCAAGATATCGGTGGCCGGAGTGATCGGGTAGCTTCCGAGGAACAACCGTAAGCCGGCCTTCTCCGCAGCAGCGATCAACCCGTAGGACGTGGCCTTATTACCGTTCACGTCAGTATAAAAACCTGGTGCAGCCTTCTTACTTTCGATGCGGTAAGTGGAGACTGAAACATGGATATTGTGTCCGTAGTTGTAACCGTCTGTCAGCGCCTTGATATTGGCCTGTGCGATAGCTGGCTTTTTGGCGAACTTGTTCTGCAACATATGCATCGCTTCATCCAGCGGACGTTCGAACAGCCAACAAACCAACCCCAGTGCGAACATATTCTTACAACGGAGCGCAGACTTGTTATCCAGGCCGAATTCAGCCAGGCCGTCTTTCACCATTGTCGAGATAGGAGCCGCCACGACCTGCACTCCGCCAAGCCCGAGTTCCCGGAACGGATCGTCTGTCGTGAATTGCGCCTTGTCCAAGTCACTCTTCTGGAACGAATCCGTATCGATCAAAACGATCGCATTGGGTTTCAGGTTTTTCACATTCACTTTCAGCGCAGCGGGGTTCATTGCGACCAGCACGTCCGCCTTATCGCCGGGAGTAAAAATTTTACGGGATCCCAGATGAACCTGGAAACCTGATACACCACTAAGTGTTCCTTGAGGAGCACGCACTTCTGCCGGATAATCGGGGAATGTAGAGATTTCATTCCCAAAAATAGCCGACAGATTGGAAAAGATTGTTCCGGTCAGCTGCATACCGTCACCGGAATCGCCCGAAAAACGGATGACAACCTTTTCCAGAGTTGTTACTTTTGTCTGTTCTGCCATAATATACTTATATTAGCTTAATCGCTTGTTGATATTTAAGATCATCGCAAAGTAAAGAATAAACTTTGCGAGTTCAAAACTTTTATGGGTTAAAACGCAGAGAGGTATAGATCGATATTATTCGATGATAAACCGAATCGATTGGAAACGTAGCTGTTAACAGGCTTACCGCAATACATGTAGACTCCGTTCTTGAATCCCGGGTCGCTCTTGATCATCCCCTGCACGGCACCGGCATCGCCCAGCAGGAAAAGCATCGGGACGAAGATATTGCTCAGTGCCATCGAAGTGGTACGCGCCACACGGTTACTGATGTTCTGCCGGCAATAGTGCAGTACGCCGTACTGTTCGAAAACAGCCGGATCGGAAGGACAGAGGCAACAGGTCGTCTCAAAACAACCTCCCTGATTGATCCTGAGGTCAATAACTAATGCACCGCGTTTCATGATACGGATCATATCTTCGGCGATGATATACCGGTGACGCGTATTGATGTAACGCATCGCCCCGATCACCACGTCGGCACTACGGAAAGCGTTTTGCAGCACATTCGGATGGAAGGTGGAAGTGAACAAGCCTTGCCCCAATACCTGCTGGATAGTCCGAAGCTTGTTTATATCGTCGTCGAACACCTTCACGGAAGCACCCAGTGCCATAGCGGCACGGGTGGCGACAGTCCCGGCATTACCGGCTCCAATAATCACGACCTCGGTCGGTGAAACGCCCGGTATGCCTCCTAACAAGATCCCTTTTCCGCCCTGCGTATTGCTCAACAACTCGGAAGCGATCGTGATAGAGGCTGTTCCTTCTATCCCAGAGATCACATTCAGGACCGGACAACGCTGTTTGTCATCAGCCAACAGTTCATAGGCGACAGCTGTAATCCGTTTAGCCATCATCAGTTCGAAGGCTTCATGCGAAAAGGTATTGAACTGGACGGTTGAAAACAGCGTAGTACGCGGCTTCATCATCATCACCTCGGCAGTCAGCGGCGGCAGGATTTTCAGGATGATGTCCGCCTGATACACCTCGGCCGGAGTCGCCACAATCTCGGCTCCCGCTTCCGAATAATGGTTATCGGAGT
The DNA here is from genome assembly GCF_001915675.1 of Parabacteroides sp. merdae-related_45_40. Taxonomy (NCBI): domain Bacteria; kingdom Pseudomonadati; phylum Bacteroidota; class Bacteroidia; order Bacteroidales; family Tannerellaceae; genus Parabacteroides; species Parabacteroides sp. merdae-related_45_40. The sequence goes on from NZ_MNQY01000128.1 coordinate 13,365, forward strand.
AATTGATCCCCAGGCCCGCCCCGGCTTCCACCAGAACGCGATGCCCACGGTCGGTCAGCATGTCGACCGCTTCGGGAGTCAGAGCCAGACGGCACTCTCCTTCTACCCGTTCACAGGGTATACCTATCAGTAAGCGATTACTCGCCTTACTGAGTTCTTTTAATAGCTCCTGCGGGATATAAGCCCCCTGCCCTTGTCTATCCATAATTTAATAGTTGAGAGTTGAGAGTTGAAAGTTAAGGTTGTGCCAGTTTTCACTTTCAACTCTCAACTCTATAATCGTGTTGCCAGTTCTTGTGATATCTTATATACATCCTGATCGGTCATCATCTCTTCCGCATCGAACACAATCGACGCTTTCGAATAGAAAGGTTCCCTTTTTTTCAGACTTTCGGCAATAAAGGCTCTCAATTCGTCACCCGAACGACCCTCCAGTATCGGGCGGGTCGATTTGCAGAGCTCCAAACGCTTCGCCAGTTCCTCTACCGAGACTTTCAGGTAAACGGTCTGTCCGGCCCCATTCATAAACTCCATATTATCGAAAAAACAAGGAGCACCGCCTCCGGTCGATACCAGGACATCTTCAAAAGCGGCGACTTCGCGGAGCATCCTTCGCTCGATATCCCGGAACGCATCTTCCCCTTTCTCGGCAAAAAGCTGCCCGACGGTCTTATGGTAGCGACCTTCTATATAGTGGTCCAGATCGATAAACGAGAGTTCCAACTGCCGGGACAGCACTTTTCCCACAGTGGTTTTTCCGGCTCCCATATATCCAATCAGAAATATACGCTTCATATCTATATGATTGTTTCCTGCAAATGTAAACTTTTTCCGTTAAGAAGTTCTGTTTTGTGCCGGATAAATTTTTATCTTTGACCTCATACTTCTTCGATTCCATGCCCAACGATTTGCCTGTCGGTAATTGTCGACAGGTTTGCTGATAATTGTCGGTAAGCGATTAGATGCCGAAAAAACAAACTTATCCGGCAAGCCGAAGGCATTTTCCCAAAGGATAGAATCGATTTCCTACCGGAAGAAGGAGAAGTCGGACAAGGACTTATTAAACAGAGAACAATGGCAAAAAACAAATATTATGTAGTATGGAAAGGTATCACTCCGGGCGTATATGACAACTGGGGCGAATGCAAAGCGCAGGTGGACGGACAGGACGGAGCAAAATATAAATCGTTCGAAACCAAAGAGGAGGCAACGAAAGCCTTTGAAAAAGGATACGAGCATTATCTGAAAACAGCGTCTTCCTCCAAAGCGGCTGCAGGCCTGACTCCAAAAGCTCCGGTCGGGAAACCGATCTGGGAAAGCCTTTGTGTGGATGCTGCTTGTAGCGGGAATCCGGGAGACATGGAATACCGAGGCGTCTATCCGCCGACCATGCAAGAGATCTTCCGGATCGGGCCGTTAAAAAAAGGGACGAACAACATAGGTGAATTCTTGGCTTTGGTACACGGACTTGCCCTACTGAAACAGAAAGGAAGCAGCCTTCCGATCTATTCGGACAGTCGGAACGCCATCGGTTGGGTAAAAAAGAAGAAATGCAAGACACTCTTAGAGCGCGTACCAGAGAACGAACCGATCTTCGATATGATCGAACGAGCTGAAAAGTGGCTCAAAACCAATACCTATACCACTCCTATCCTAAAATGGGAAACTTCGGAATGGGGAGAGATCCCGGCAGACTTCGGACGGAAATAACTCACAGACGATCATCTACCCAAGCCGGATTCAGACAGCCTTTCACATCATATACCACGCTGTGCTCCTTTACCAGCTCCGGAATGTCCAGTGACAGGAAATCGGTATGGGCGACCGCCAAGACGACAACGTCGAACTTCTTGTCCGGCAAAGCGGACAGGACATTCAAGCCATATTCGCGCCGGACGTCATCCGGACGTGCCCAAGGATCATAGATCGTCACGTTGATACCGTAATCACCGAGATAACGAACGACATCACCGACTTTGGAGTTACGCACATCGGGACAGTTTTCCTTGAAGGTAAAGCCTAAAACCAGTGCTTCCGCATTCCGCACCGGAACATCTTTTTTGATCATGCACTTCACGACGCGACCGGCAATATATTCGCCCATCGTATCGTTGATACGACGTCCGTACAGGATCAGTCCCGGATGGAAACCGTAATCCTCAGCTTTACGGATCAAGTAGTAAGGATCAACCCCTATGCAATGCCCTCCGACCAGACCGGGCTTGAAAGGCAGGAAGTTCCATTTCGTCCCAGCTGCCGCCAGCACTTCGTTCGTATCGATACCGATCAGATGGAAAATCTTCGACAGTTCGTTCATAAAAGCGATATTGATATCACGCTGGGAGTTTTCGATCACTTTGGCTGCCTCCGCCACTTTGATACTGGATACCGGAAAGGTTCCAGCCTGGATAACCGATCGGTATAGGGCATCGACCTTCTCTGCGGCTTCGGGAGTGGAACCGGATGTCACTTTCATAATCTTCTCCACCGTATGTTCCTTGTCTCCCGGATTAATACGCTCCGGCGAATATCCGGCAAAGAAATCGCGGTTAAAAACCAATCCGGACGTTCTCTTCAGAATGGGAACACATTCGTCTTCCGTTATACCGGGACAGACTGTCGATTCATAGATCACGATATCGCCTCTGCCCAAGACCTTCCCTACCGTTTCACTGGCCGAATAAAGAGGTGTCAGGTCAGGGCTATGATGCAAGTCGACCGGCGTAGGGACCGCCACAATGTAATAATTACATCCGCGGAGCTGTTCCGCATCGGACGTACAAAACAATCCCGCCTCACCTTCCTCCGGCAACCGGGGCAGTAGCACGGACCTCAACAATTCATCCGATACTTCCTGCGTCGCGTCCCGCCCTTCCATCAAGGCTGCTACCCGCTCCCGCTTCACATCATACCCGATCACAGGATAACGCGTCGCAAACAACCGTGCCAACGGCAAACCGACATATCCGAGGCCGATAACGGCAAGTTTTATATTTTCCATTAATTATTCAATCTTCTATACTTATCGTTTAAATAACGCAAAACGAATCACGAGGTACGCATGTTTCAGAAAACGTTCCACTTTTCTGCCAAAACGATGTTTCCGCCAGCTCCCATACACTTGATGACAAGCAAAAGCCTCGGGATACTGAATTTTCTTACAGGGAGAAACATAACATCCTGGATAAATAACGACATCTTCTCCTAAATGTTGTTCAATATCTTCCCTTTTATATCCTCTTTTTTCAGCAACCATCACCATTATTTTGGGAGAGATCAACATGTCGAAAGAACCATCGGGCAATAAAAAATGACGCTGCTTATAATAACTAAAGACTTCTTCGCAAAAAGAATTACCCTGCTCACCTATCAAAAAAGCAGCTTGTAAAAGGACTGTTCCCCAACATTCGTTGAAAGTTGCAAAACCATGCTCCGGGATAAATTCATCAAAACGTTTTTTAAGAAGCATATCACTGTCCATGTAAATTCCGCCTTCTTTATAGATCGCATAAAAACGGATAACATCTGCTGCAAAAGCCCATTTTTTAACAGACAGAGCCTCCGAGACATAATCACAACCTATTGCCAATGCATCTGCATATGTCCATAACCTTATCGTATAATCCGGCAATATACGTTTCCAACTTGCCAAACAAATTTTTATTTCAACAGGAAAAGATTCTTCACTGAACCAACATAAATGAATAATCTTTGGAATCATAAACTTTTTTCAAAAATAATCCACACAAAATCATCAACACATCGTACATAAAGAATCCAAATCATCCATAAGAAACTATACATCAATGCATCGAATGTATATTACAAAATTACAATATTTCTCACAACTATCATATAGCAGATATATAATAAATTATAATAAAACATTTTCCTCATTCTGTTTTGTAAAATATGCATATCTTTGTATATATGTTATTTATATTAAACATAAACAAGAAAGGTTCATATGAATTTAGTAAAAGTTGTTATACCTATTTACCAAGCCTCTTTGTCCCAACAAGAAAGAAAATCTTTATTACAAGTATACAAAATATTACAAATGCATCCTTTAGTCGTAATCAAACCAAACCATTTAGACTTGTCAGAACTAGCGACCGAATTTCCTAAATTGTCATTTATCTCATTCGCAGATTTTTATTTCAAAGGGATCAGTGGTTATAACCGGCTCATGCTAGCTAAAGAATTTTATGAACGTTTTTTAGATTGTACCTATATCTTGATCTATCAGTTGGACGCTTATGTATTTCGAGACGAATTGAAAGAATGGTGTAATAAAGGATACGACTATATTGGTGCACCCTGGTTGCAACGTCCAGTTTATAAACTACCCGTCATTGCTGAAATCATGCAATTGATACATTCTTACCATAAATTCAAGGGAAAACCCTCCAAGCAAGATCTGTACGGCAAAATCGGAAATGGTGGTCTATCTCTGAGAAAAGTTGCCAGTCATTATCGGGTAACTTGTGAACAAAAGGAACGAATCGATCACTATCTGGCACAAAAGCGATATCATCTTTACAATGAAGATGTTTTTTGGGCAACGGAAGCAAACGGATTCACATATCCCAAAGTAAAAGAAGCGATTCGCTTTTCATTTGACAAATATCCAAGTTATTGCTACAAATTAAACAACTGGCAATTACCTTTCGGTTGCCATTCTTGGTATAAACGTAAGATGAAAAAATTCTGGATGGATTTTATTCCTTTCCAATAATATTAACAACCTGTTCATCAAAATCATATGAGTATATTCAAAACATTAACATGCAATATCGGCTCTTACTATTATTTCCTTCGAGAAATAATAAGTCCATCTCTAATTAGAGATGCCAAAGAGATTCCTATTATCATCAATAATTTTAATCGTCTCACAACCTTACGGCTGTTAACAGAAACATTGACTGCCTGTGGATATACCAATATTTACATTCTGGATAATGCATCGACTTATCCACCTTTGCTGGAATATTACAAAACCTGCCCATTTACAGTATTCCATCTCAATCAAAACTTAGGCTTTAAAGCACTTTGGGAATCGCCTTTAAAAAAAAGATTCTGCAATGACTATTATATCTATACAGATTCGGATGTAATCCCTTCCGATTATTGCCCTAAAGACTTCATCGACTATTTTTTTAAAGAATTAAAAAAACATCCATTCGCCCGCAAGATCGGTTTTTCCCTACGAATAGATAATATCCCCGATTCCTATATACACAAAGAAGAAGTTATCAATTTAGAAAAACAATATTATCTCAAACCTGCCGAAGGAGGTCTGTACAGAGCACCAATAGATACAACCTTCGCCCTTTATCGCCCTCGTGTCGGATTGAGCAGAAGCCGTTCAGTCGAAGCTTACCGAACAGCATATCCCTACCAAGCAGAACATTTGCCTTGGTATAACGACTCTTCGAATCTGTCCGAAGAAGAACAATACTACATTAGCCATTGTACACATATCACGGAATGGAGTTCTAAATCAAAATTAGATACTAAAACTCAGTCTTGAAGACTTTCAGGAAACACTTTCCGAAAATCAAACGGACGCAAATAATCATCATAAACCCAAATCCGTTTATGATGGTAAACATTGCGTGTCGTTTCTGGAAGTAATTTACAACAACTTAACAGATCATATGCTTTATAGAAAAAAGAAGGAAGGGCAAAACAACTTCCCCCATTTCTTCGCCACGCTTTATTGCCAAGACGAAATGCGTAATTCTTGAAAAAACGATCACTATATTCTCCCATCAAGCGCATTATTTCCAAACTATCCCATCCCCGCTGAGAGGCATATTCACACGCCACTTCATCCAAAACTTTACGGGATGTTGCCAAACGAGCTAAATTCTTACAAGCATCAACAACTGAAATACTTTTAAATTTCATCCGATTGACATCCACTAACGCAAACACATACGAACCAGCCTGTTTCTTTACCAGGATATTGCCAGGGGAATAATCGACATGCAATATTTCCGCCTTATGCAATTGTGCCGTAAAACGTGCAAAAGCCAGTCTGAGCTCTCGATCTTCTGCTCTATACACAGCCATATACTCGCGAAGTTCTTCCATCCTTTCCATATATAAGGATATATAATAACTATCGGTAAGTAAACCTCCGTGCTTTATCTCAATATATGCAATAGGATCTGCAACTCCAAATCCACGCTTCTGAACTTCAAGCGAATAGTCAAAAGAGCGTCGTGCTTTCGATCTACGAAAAAAAGAATATACAATCTGGTTTATTATATTAGGACGTTTAAACCTCTTGACTATCATATGATATCCTTGTATATCGTACTTTTTAAGGATATTACGTCCTTGGTATATAGTCTCACCGTCCTTGAAAAAACATCCAGGAAGATGATAAATAAAATCAGTGAGAAAATTGTATTTAGGATTAATTACGACCTTCATCTGCCACATCCGATTTTGTCAGAAACTTAACAGCCTCATCCAAGGCTTTAGTAAAAAAATATCCTACAGACAACAAGTTACTTATCTCAATCACCCGAGATTTCATCTTAAAATAATCATCCACCGTCAATTTCTCCAATTTACCATCCAGTTCTTCCAAAGAATTTATGCAAATACCTATTTCCTTCTCTTTTATGAAAGGAGCCAATGCAGCCTTCTCCCAAATGATAAGCGGAAGATGACAACGGACATACAAAGAGACTTTATGAGGATTATTATATCGTAAATATTCACCATAGTTGCCAGTACATGCTTCATAAGAATCTCCATCCCAAACCAGGCCAAAATCACCCTGTACCGAAGATATCAATTGATCTGCCGGCAAAAAGCCGTTATATGAGAAATATTCTTTATTGAGAATCTTATCAGCTTCTAATCCTTTACCATACACACTCAGATGCCATTGACGAGGTAAACGATCCAACTCATATAAAAAACGATTTTTATTATATCCCAACGCGCCTGCATAAACAACCGTATAGTCAGTAGCTGGTTCTATTTTGTTTAAGACAATGGCTGGAGATAAATAATCCCAAATCTTCAGTTCTCCTTTCGGGACTTCACACCCCTTAGTTTGTAACCAAGCAGACATCGAATCATTCAATGTTATTAAATAATCAGAATTCTGCAGACGATCAATTTCTTGAAGGACTGTCAATCTTTTCCGTCGGAAAGAGCCTAAATCGTGAATCAAGGTTATAACTTTAGCTCCTCGATAATGCACTATATTACATAATAACGTATAATATTTTTTCAAAGGATATTGTATAATCAAAATATCACCTGACCTTAACTTAAAACAAACTTTAATCATACTGAGCAAAGTTATGACAAAGCCAAGTATCTTATTCGAACAAACGAGACAAGGAAACCCGATATTCCGATATCCTAAATCGCACATAATCTGTTCCATATCGGTCTTTGCTTTACTTCCCGCACTATATAGTTCTTTATAACATTTTGAAAAATAACAGACCCTCATGATATCGTAGTTTTCTCTTTACTATTTTATTGATGCCTTTACCTTTTCAACAATCCTCTCCGGTGTTATCAGTGTCATACACGCCCAATCACCGCGCAAACATGGTTTCTGCCCAAATACAGAACAAGGCCGACAAGGTAAATTTTCCTGAATAACATCACCGGAATCTTGATGATAACCATAAAAACCGGCATAAGGATGCGTCGCTCCCCAAATCGAAATCACTCGTGTACCTACCAAAGAGGCAAAATGCATATTTGCAGAATCCATACACAATAGCACATCCAATTGGCTGATTAACGCCAACTCATTATCCAAGGCATATTTACCTACAACACTTTTAACACGTGGATATTGAAACTCCCATTGTTCAAGGATTGCCTCCTCATATCCTCGCCCTCCGAACAAAAAAACAGTATAATCTTCACATTTCGACAAACAGGCAACGACTTGTTCCATTTCGTCCACTGGATAAATTTTACCTCGGTGTTTGGCAAATGGAGCAACACCGATCCATTTGCCTTTTTTAATTCCAGCAACGGAGGCCATTCCAAACAATTCGGCAGGAAATTCTTCATAAAGAGATGTAAACGTTTCTGTATAGTTCAACCCAGCAGCCCGAAACACATCGGCATAACGGACTATAACCGGACGAAGAGGATAAAGTCGTTTGCCTTTAATTGCAGTCAATCTTTTACGTTCTTTCCGCGCTTTATCCAACACAAACACACGCTTACCATTCAATCTGAAAAAAGTACAGATTATTATCGTACGGATCACATTATGCAAATCCAAGATAACATCAAAATCGAATTTCAACAATGCCGAGATAAATTTCAACAACCCGATAAGCCCTTTTTCAGCCCCCTTTGTATTAATACCGATAACCTCCACATTAGGTGGACGATTCATAAACAGGGGCATCAAAAAAGCTTGAGTCAAAACAGTAAAGGAATCTTCCGGATTAGCTTTGGCGGCAGAATAAATGACAGGCACCGTCATAGCGACATCGCCTATAGCCGAGAGTCGTATTACTAATACCTTTGCCATTATTTTTTACCGTACAATACTGGGTTCAAGGCCGGATCATTATACATCTTCATTTGTTTATAGACTTTCATATATTTACGTCCAGCACCGATATCTGCCAATAACTGATCCAATGCCACGCATAAATCCTTTTTTTGTTCCAAAAGTATGCGCAATTTTTCTTCACATTTTCCCTTATGCTCAGGAGTCGCATCCGAACGATCTACCTCCTGTTGCATATGATAAATCTTCAGGATCAAGATGGACAATCGATCAATCGCCCATGCTGGGCTCTCTGTATTGATCGTTGCATTCGGTAAGACTTTCACATTTTTATACTGATCCAAAAAGAAACTGTCAATTAACTCAACCAGATCCGTACGATCTTGATTGGATTTGTCAATCCGTCGTTTGATCACCAATCCTTCAGTCGGCTCAATAGCCGGATTGCGGATAATATCTTCCATATGCCATTGCACAGCATCAATCCAATTCTTCAAATACAGATAGAACTCTATACTCTTCACCTCATAAGGATTATGTACCGTGGCATCTATATGATCGGTGATATGATATGCCTTCGTAGCCTGTTCAAATACCAGGCAAGACTTTTCGCTGAAACTCATACGCTTTTTTATTTGTCTATACTTCTCAATTGCGCAAAGATAGCAAGTTTTTTTATCCTTTCAGCATATAGCCTTTTTTTGTAAGGGAAACGATACTGGTCAAAGGGTCGTTACGCAAGGCTTTGCGAAGATAAGTGACCTGCACATTCAAAGCCAGGGAGTTGGCATAAGAGACATTTCCCCATACAGCAGATAGGATGATTTCACGGTCGATCGCAACATTTGGATTACGGGCGAGGATACGAAGAATTTCTGCCTGACGGGAAGTGACCAACGTCTTGCTGTTGCCTGTACGGATTTCATTTGTGGAATAGTCAAACACGGTATTAGCGAAATGATAGATTTCTTCTTCGACTTTCACATCGGGATTCACTTCAAACCGCTCTTTGATCCGCGCCAGCAGCTCTTCCGGATAGAAAGGCTTGGCAAGATAGTCATTCCCTTTGAGGCTGAAGCCTTTCAGGCGGTCGTTTTTGTCCGAACGGTCGGAAAGGAAAAAGATCAGGACATGGCGATCGTTTTCCCGTATCTTTTCTGCGACCTCAAAACCATTCAAACCCGGCATATTGATATCCAAAAGGACAAGATCAGGCTTAACAACCGGAAATTGTTCGAGAGCCATCATCCCGTTTCCGGTATAAGCCACATCATACCCTTCTTTTTCAAGAAAACGTTTGAGGAGAAGTGAATATTTCAGATCATCATCTGCAAAAAGTATTTTTAATGGTGTCGCCATATCGTTTTATATCGGTAATCCTACTGTTACTTCCGTGCCCTTTCCCACTTCACTACGAAGCGAGACCTGCCCATGATGGGCTTCGGCTATCTGACGTACATAACTCAATCCCAGTCCCAATCCAGGAATTTGCTTATCCGGTAAATGGACGGAGCGATAGAATTTCTCGAAGACTTTCGTCTGTTCGTCGGCAGAAATACCAACGCCATCATCAGCTACGGTCAGTTCTATCAGCTTGTCATTCCGGATAACGACTACGCGGATATTGACTCCAGAGCCGGAATATTTAATCGCATTCTCTATCAGGTTACTCAGAATATTGGCAATATGCACAGGATCAGCTGTAACCAATGGGAGATCAGGTGGAAAAGCAGTAGAAAAAGCAACCTGTTTTCCAGATGGAATATGAACTAAACGGATCACCTTTTCAACCAACTCTTGCAAATTGAACAGAATGGGATGCAGCAGTGTCGCACTACCGTCGGCACTCACCATATTTTTCAGTTTCTCCAGATAAGCGGAAAGATTGTCCAGCTCAAACAAGGCGTCCTGGACAATACCGTCGCAGGCAGCCTCATCCGTGCGCATCTCTTTATCATTCAAGAAAGAGACACACATTTTCAAAGTCTGTACCGGACGTCTCAATTCATGAATCATCGTATGAACAAAACTTTCACGCATTTCGCCAAGCTTATACTGTTTAAGTATCGTATTAATTTGCAAACCCAAGCAGGAAAGCAGCAACAGGATCAGAAACAGACTCAAAATCAGTTGTCCCACCATCCGCTTCAGAAGAGGGTTTATCGGGAAACCGACTTCTATCATCACCCCTTTCCGCTCCAACGGAGCATACCGGTATTTAACTCCCAAGCAAGGCGGAAACAGATGTTCCGGTAAAATTTTCCAAGAATTGAAACGGCTCAATGTATCTCCTTCCGGCAAAAAAGCGATCTGGAAATCGTATTGCGACAAGCGCGCCCGAAGCAGACTATCCAAACGTTCAACCTGGAAAGGAATATAGTAATTAACGACATTTCGTTCCACACCATGAATAATGCTGTCTTCCGGTAAGGTCGCATCAAACGAGAGGTTTAGTTTTGTCATATTCAGTTGACCGCCAATTATCGAATCGACCAAGACATCCGTTTTAAAATCAAAACAAAGTTGTGTCTGCACATTCCTGATAGTGGAAGTTCCGGATTGAGTACGCGAACTACGATCTATTATATAAGAAGTATCATCACCTATCGCCATTTTCCGGCGCTCGGCAAACTCTTCATCTCCGACACGCAATACATCGGCGGCAATTTCATCAGCATATCGCTCCACTTCATAACGATACTGATTATAGAGCCAATAGGCCTGCACGCTTATCGCCATTAAAGCTGAGAATAACGATAATATATAAATCAGTTTGATCCGCTTTCCCATCTACTTCCGATACTCTTTCCGGCAAAGGTAAAGAGCTTCCCGATAAGTCCTATACAAAAATAGATCTTTTTCAGGCTGCGTAATATTTTAGTAATAATCAAGAAAAAAATATGACAGGAGGTGTGTCGAAACAAAATTCTGCTTGCTAATAGGCATAATTTAGGCACAGATACACGGAAAGAAAATAAATTTATCCGTGTAAATCTGTGCCTAAAGGATCGTAATAAAGGTACTTTGCACACCTTCCGTCGCCGACCTATAATATTATTCCACGTTATATCCGGTAATTAAGACCTTGCCTTCATTACCTCTGGTATCTTCATCTCTCCAGCTCATACGTACTTCCTTCTTTTCACCCGGAAGCAAAGAGAAATAGTTGTCGGAATAAAATACCGGTAGAATCTGCTGGTCGTCTTTACCACCTACAACATTGAGGCGGATCATCAAAGCCGGTGTAGACGTCTTGTTCTCGATAACAGACACGGCACTCCAGGTTCCGTCTGCATTTTTATCCACGGTTGTTGCGGACTGCAAAGCAACCTTTGCCAACTGGCACAAATCCTGGTAGTTGTTTTCTTCCAAACTTCTGTGATAGAAGTTGTCGGAAACGACTTTGCCATCTTCGGTCAGCGTCATCTTGATGAAATGGACCTTCGACAAGTTTTCCGGAAATTCCAGCTTGATACACTTGTCGGTCGTATCTTCGTTGCTGTCGACAGTCGTTTCCTTTTCCCAAGCTACGGATGCATCCATATTCAGAACCTGTACTTTTGCCGTCAGGCCTTTATGCGTGCCAGCGCTGTAGTTGACCACTTCTACCTCGTCCGTTGCCGGATTCCACTGGATATGCAGCGGCTCGGAAGCCTTCTTGATAGCAAAATAGGCGGCAGTCGGTTCGAAATAGTAATCATACGTCTGCCATACCATTGAAGGCCAACAGGAATGGCTCATCCACATCAGCAGACCTTTGCGATTCTGGCTTCTGGACTCGAACAAACTGCGGTGGCCGTCGTAGTTCACCCACTGTGCCAATTCGGCAAACTCTTTCGCATTCTGCGGTTCGCCATACCCTTTCGCGATGATCTCGTTAAAAGAGGTACAGCCCTGTGCCCCTTCTCGGGTATAGTCATGCATCCCCCATTCGTTATCCTGCGGCCAGATCCCTTTCGGCGAGAACGTGCGGAGCATGCTTTCATAGGTCATGACGTTCGGCATGCCTCGTTCGCTATGGAACTTGTCGTTACCGGTCTTCAGCGTGAAATATTCTTTTGCCGGAAGCATACGGTAGGGGCCGTGACCGCTCACCACATCGTCAGCCGAGCTGGAGATATAATGGATATCCGGATGGTCTTCCTTGATGATACGGCGCAACGCCTTGTCGATCTGTTCGGGCGGGAATCCTTCGTTACGTCCGCAATAGATTCCGATAGACGCATGGCTGCGAATCCGTTTCACATAATCTTCCGCATTGGCGATAAACATTTCCGGATAATACGGATCAGGTCCGTCGGCCGGGTTAGCCAGCCAGAAGTCCTGCCAGATCATGATACCGTGGCGGTCGCAAGCCTCATAAAGCTCCTCGTCGCCGATCATGCCGACCCAGTTACGCATCATCGTAAAGTTCATATCGGCATGGTAAGCCACGGCAATATCATATTCGCGGCCGCGATAGTTCAAACTCGATTCACCGAAGCCCCAGTTACCGCCCCGGCCGATAAAGCGACGGCCATTGATAAAGAGGCTCAGGATATGATTATCCTCATTGAATGTCATCTGGCGGATACCGACTTTGAAGTCTTTCGCATCCGAAACCTTATCATCCACTTTAAAGGTGAAGTTGGCATCGTAGAGGTTCGGCGCGCCGTAACCTTTAGGCCACCACAAGCGCGGGTTCTCCATCTTCAGTTGCGGGAAGTCCTTGACATCGAAAACGACCGTCTTCTCTTCTCCCGCCGCCAGGGAAACAGGTTGCTGGAATGTGATATCTCCTACTTTGCCTTCCAACGTACCGCTTACCGTATTGGCATCGTGGTTCTTCACGATCACCTCGGCTGTCAACGTAGCGGAAGTCGTATCGGGCAACGGCAGGACAGACGTAACAAGCGGATCGGCAACCGTCACCTTTCCGGTTGAAGTCAGGAAGACATCGTTCCAGATACCGATATTGCGGCCGCGAACCGTCGGAATCCAGTCCCAACCGATCGTAGCGTGGAAGGTCGGATTATCAGCCCCTAAGATTCCGCCGTTGAAGTCCGTGCTCTGTTTGTTCTTTTCCTTGATCGCCCCGATATGGTTATTCCGGATGATCTCTACAGCCACCACGTTCTTACCCGGAACAACCAGATCCGTCACATCGAACTTGCCCCGCATAAAGGCGCCTTCGATACGGCCCAGTTTCTTTCCGTTCAGAAAGACATTCGCTTTCCAGTTGATCCCGTCGAAGTTCAGGAACAGGCGGTCCTGCTTGAATCCTTCCGGCACTTCGAACTCGTCACGATACCAGAAGTTCGACCAGAAGAACGATTCGGACACCTGCAACTGGTTGTCCGCATAGTTCGGATCGGCGATTGCCCCGATGTTCTTATAACTGCTCAATACCGTTCCCGGCACTGTCGCCACGATCCAGTTCTCCGGCTTGTAGCCCAGAGTAGATATTTCTTCACCCGAAGCCGTCACTTCAGAAGCACGTTGCAGCTCCCAGTTGCCGCCGGACAAGATGATCTTTCCCTTCGAAGCAGGAGGAGGAGCCACAGGCTGAGCCACTAATCCGCCTTTACCCATTACTTCCACTTCGCTCAGGATATAACGGCTATCGTTCGCCGGCTGTTGCATCAGGACACGCACATAGCGGGCATTCTGTTTGCCGTTCAATGCGATTTCATCTATCAGGCCGTCACCGCCCGGCAGTTCGGCTGCGTCTTTCCACAGCTTGGCATCATCCGACACCTGCACTTTTCCTTTGACGGCTTTGTTGATCCAGTGCAACACGACCTTATCGAACTCCGACATGCTGCCGAGATCCACATACAACCATTCTTCACCCCCAGTAGCACTCATCCAGGCACTGTTGAAGAACTGGGACGGTTTCATTTCCACTAAACCACCGTCCTTATCCATGAAATTAGCTTCCGTAAACACCCAATCGTGTGCGCCTGCCATCTTCAGCAGCACGCGGTAATCGGAGTAAGCGTTTTCGGAATTGAAAGTAATCGTTTCATTCAGTTTGCGGACCGGCATGGTTGTTTCGCCCGTCTGTTTGTTCGGGTCGGTCACCACCACCCGTCCGGAGACTGCCTGACCGGGCAGACCGCTACCGCTCAGTTTGCCGATTTCCGTCCAGTTCTTTCCGTCATTGGAACCCTGGCAGATGATCTCGTAGCCGCCTTCCGACACTTTATCGTCATACACGACCGTTCCTACCAGCGACAGTTTGCCGGCCGCTTTGCTATAGTTTGCCAGCGTAAACCGGAAATAGGTATCTTCGCCGGGAAAAGTATTCCGTGAATACGGCCCTTCGTCGATCATCCATTCGCGTTCGCGTCTCGGAACGTCTCCATCGGGCGTAGACAAGTTCAGATACTGCGGCTGCTCGTCCGTCACGATGCCGTCTGTCGCCAACTGCGCCACCAGGTTATAGTCATGACTGGAAGAGGCAAAAGCCGATCGCAACCGGGCAATGTTACGGTAAGTGGAAGGATCCGGAGCCAGAGAAGGCGAGAAATCCTCCTTCGGGTCACCCGGATACTGTCCGATACCACGCGTATAATAATCAGACCGTTCGAAAGATTCGGCCGTAGGGTTTGTTCCGCCACATCCCCAAAGAAGCAACGATGCCATCGCCGCCCCACAAAGGGTAAGGACGTTCTTTTTCTGTTTATCCAAAGTCTTCATTTATGAAAGTTTGCTTTATTATTTTGTGTTTTTTGATCACTTAACCCCTTACTTGAAAGAAGTTTGCACAAACTTACGGAAAAAACTACTATTTACATAGGAATCACCGTTTTTTATGTATCTTTGATCCCATATACAGGATTCTTCATGAAAGATTACAGATATTATATTACTTTGCTAAAACAATTCAAATCCAAATTTGCCGATAAATACGGTATCCTCAAAATCGGCATCTTCGGATCAGTTGTTCGTGGAGAACAAACAGAGAAAAGTGATTTGGAAAAACGGTGTGGCTGCCCGATCGACCTGATTCGCTTGCGTAAAAGTTTAAGGCCTCTGTTACTGGATAAGATACTAAAGGAGGGTATTTATGCATAAAGATGAAATTACAGACAGATTGTATCTTATAGCCGAGGCTATTGATGTAATTCTCGACCGATGTATAAAATACAAACACCGGACGACTTCCTTTCCACACCTTGGAGAATGACCATATTTGATTCCTGTGTCATGCGCTTACAGACAATCGGTGAATACGTCAAGAAAATAGACGATAAAACAAATAAACAGTTACTACCTAAATATCCCCAAGTACCTTGGGTTAAGGTGATAGGACAGCGTAATATCATTTCGCACGAATACTCTGCTGTTGATGAGGAAAAGATATTCATTACAATTAAGAAACATCTCCCACCCCTAAAAAGCACCGTCTTACTTATTATAAAAGATATAGAAAAGGATTTGGATAGCCAGGAATAACCCCACCGTAATATTTCAGTAATAA
The DNA here is from genome assembly GCF_001915675.1 of Parabacteroides sp. merdae-related_45_40. Lineage (NCBI taxonomy): Bacteria > Pseudomonadati > Bacteroidota > Bacteroidia > Bacteroidales > Tannerellaceae > Parabacteroides > Parabacteroides sp. merdae-related_45_40. Next base: position 29,348 of record NZ_MNQY01000128.1, read on the forward strand.
CTTTACTCGCCCCGGAGGTTTGCCGTCCGCTACATTTGCAGCAGACAAACACTCTAAGACGATTAAAGTTATGAAACGAATCCTATTATCCGCAGTTCTTTTACTGGCATGCGGGGCTGTACAGGCCCAATTCAATATCCGCGTGTACAACATGAGCGAAGTGCTCAAGGCGAAACCCATCGACAAGGTATTGTTCACCGCCCAGTACGACCTCTCCTTTGTCGGCGACACAGCCCATGAAGACAAACACATCGATGAGACTATGATGCTGAAGGTAGGTTCCAAAAGTTCCCTGTTCTACAGCTATGCCCGTTTCCGTATGGACTCGCTTATCGAAATGGACAAAGCGACCGGAGCTTCGCAGGAAATCATCCAGGAACATATGAAACAAGGCACCAGCCAAGTGAACTACCAGATATTCAAAAACTATCCCGAAGGCAAACTGACACAACTCGAACCTATCGCCGCCAGTAACTTCCGTTCGGAAGAAAAAACAGAGATTCCTGTCTGGGAACTGCATCCCGACACAGCAACTTTCCTCGCCTACACCTGCTACAGAGCGACCTGCCGATTCCGGGGGCGGAACTACGAAGCTTGGTACACTCCGGAAATTCCGCGCAGCGAAGGTCCTTGGAAACTGCAAGGACTGCCCGGACTGATCCTGAAAGCCTCCGACAGCCGGCAGCACTACACCTTCGTCTGCACCGGTATCGAGAAAGCCGGCAAAGAAGAAGCCATCCTGTTTATCGGAAGCGAATACGAACCGATCTCCCGCAAAGATCTCCTCCGGATACACGAACGTTTCGCCGCCGACCCGATCGGCTATCTGAAGGAAACCTCCCCCGGTATGCAGATCATCGTCAAAGGAGAAGACGGACAACCGATGCACCCGAAGAACACGCCTTACAATCCGATAGAAAAAGAGTAACAAAAACAAGAACAAACAATGAAGAGCCTCCTATATATATCCATTCTCCTGATCACCGCCTACAACCTGTCTGCCCAGCAAGTCATCAAAGGGACCGTGACCGATGCCGGAAACGGCCAGCCGGTAGATGCCGCAACCGTGCAGATACGTAAAACCGGACGGCAGCTCCCGCTGACCTACACCTTGACAAAGGCCGACGGCACCTTCATCCTCCCGCTCCACCAAGCAGACGACTCACTGTTTGTCCACGTCTCACTGTTGGGATATAAAGCGATCCGGCAAAAGATCACAGCCGGGACAAGACTTCTCATCCGCCTCGAACCGGAAATCTTCACTCTGAAAGAGGTCGAGATACGTCCGGGGCGCGTCTACGGGCAACACGACACGATCAATTACGACGTGTCACAATTCATCAGTCCGAAAGACGAAGCGATCAAAGACGTACTGAAAAAACTGCCGGGAGTGGATGTAGACGACGACGGGAAAATCTCGTACAACGGGAAAAACATCAGCAAGTTCTATGTGGAAGGCATGGACCTGACAGACGGGCGGTACAACCAACTAACCAATAACTTGCAGGCGGGTGCTGTCAAGAGCGTGCAAATACTGGAAAACCATCAACCCATCCGTGCCCTGCAAAAGAAGCTGACAACCGAAGATATCGCGATCAACCTCAAACTGAAAGACAATTTCCGAGACCGCTGGATGGGGACGTTGGAAGGAAGCATGGGCATTCCCCCCCCCTTTTGTGGGAAGGCATGGGCAATGCCATCCAGATCAGCCGTAAAAGCCAGTCCGCCTATATTTATAAAGGGAACAACCGGGGAAACAATGTAACAGACGAACAGAACGTACTTACACAAACAGGAGCCAAAAGAAGAATAGGCCCTTCGATCCCGTCATTCCTTTCCCAGCCCTCCTTCTCCGCTCCACTGAAAAAGGAACGGCTGCTCTTTAACAACGTACATTCCTTTTCCGGCAACCGGATATACAAGCTAAACGAAGCGACACAGTTACGCTTCAACATCAACTACTTGCACGATCTCATACAACAAGAAAGGGGAAGTATCACCCATTATTACCAGGCAGGAGATACGGTTACCCTAAAGGAACAAAACGACACGCACATCCGTACCGACCGGGCGGAAGTGGCGGCAAGCCTGGAAAACAACGCCGACAGCCGTTACCTGACAAACGACTTCAACCTTTCCGGCAACTGGGAAAGAAGCACGTCCCGTATCTCCGGTGTCTCATCGGTCAATCAGCACATCCGGACACCGGACATGGGCATACGCAATTACCTGCAAAACATCTGGCCACGGGATAAATACACGCTCGAACTCCGTTCACTGCTCCGCTATCACAACCAGCCTGCCCACATCCTGATAGACGGGGACGAACAGACGTTACACTTGCAACAGTTCTATCTGGACCATTCATTCGCTTTCCTGCGCAAGAAAGGGAACCTGACCCGGCAATATACAACCGGTATAACAGGCGATATCAATTCGATCCGGAACGGAACGAGTCTGTATTTCAAACCGAACTACCAATGGAACCTGCACAAATGGAATCTGACCTTCCATCTTCCGTTCGTATGGACCACCTTTCCAGCAGCCGGCTTTTCCCGGTTGGCTGCCAATCCGTTCCTGTACATCAACTATAAGTTCAACTATGCCTGGCGTTTTTCTTTCCATGCCAACTACAAGGAAAGTTACGGAAGCATCACCGACCTCTACCCGGCTGCATACCGCACAGACTACCGCAACTATCGGATGAACAACGGTATCCTGCCCGTCTACCGCAACCAGAGCTATTCGTTGTACGGAGAGTACAAGAGCACGGTGCGCGAGTTCTTTTCCACCCTGTCGCTCAACCATAACCGGGGATGGTCCGACCGTATCTTCGAACAGCAGGTCCGCGACGGGCAAGTCTCGCTTGTCTCCCACCGCCTGTCCAACTATTCTTCCGGCTGGACGGTGAAAGGAACCCTTTCCAAAGGCTTCTACGACTGGGGACTGAAGACGTCGCTCTCTTACCTCTTAGGACGCAACAACGCGGAACAACTGAGCGCCGGCGAACGGTTGCCTTACCGGTACGATTTCATGCAATATGAACCGAAGCTGATCTGGTCGCCCCTGTGCAGCTTCTCTGCCAGCTATCAAGCGACCATCTACCTCGGACGGTCGAAGATCGGAACCGGCACACGCCTCGATCCGCTCCTGAACGTCGTCCAGAAGTTCCAGCTCTCCTACGAGCTTTTCCCTGTAGAGATCAATCTTTCGGCAGACCACTACCACAACGATGTCAGCCGGGACAAGTCTGTCAACGCTTTCTTCGCCGGCCTCTTCCTACGTTGGAAAATGGGAAGCTGGCAGTTCACAGCCGAAGCGACCAACCTGTTCAACAAGAAACAGTATAGCTACACGCAGTATTCCGTCACCGAAAGCTATACTTCCTGGATCAATATCCGTCCGCGGGAATTTATGGCCTCGATGCGGTACAAGTTCTGAATATTTTATAACTGCCAAAGCGGTTCCCTCTACCAGCATAACGCCATCCGCCTGCTGGAAATAAACGACATCCCGCCAATCGTTATCCGAGATGTTTACCGGACGATAGAAGGATTCATCTTCACCTACGTGCATAATAATTTAATTACAAGACCATTAAAGGGTAAATGCAAAGAGTAAAAGTGCCTTCACCGGTCACAGTTGCCTTCATCAAAAAAATAAGCTGAGTACGGAAAGAGTGTTATAAACCGACAACTGCCATGCTTCTATCGCCAAGCTATAAAGCCATAGAGCTTTTGCCCATTGTCGAAAGCCTTTTCGACCTTGGGCAAAAAGGTTTTCGACAATGGGCAAAAAGGCTTTCGACCCTGGTCGATAATAAAAAAGAATATAAGATGAGTTTTAATATCTATAATATATGCATATTATGCACTCCCATAATCGCTTTATTTTGCACTTAAATAAATCGCTTTGGATAAGAGACGGGAGGGGAACATAGTCAACCGAGATCGGGACAAAACAAGGGTGAAAGCAAATTTTTAAGTTGAAGGTAGTCCCGATGTTCACCTTCACCCACCCATACAATTTGATAATCAAAATATTTCAAAAGGCGGTGAAACCAAATAGGTGGTTTGAATCTAAGAAAATGAACAATTAAAGTTAGAAATACATGGATATTATCAATATTTTTCTCGATCTTCGTTCACAACTCATATTGTCAGCATGAACGGCATGAATAAAGATTGACTTCAGCACATGATTTTGGAACAAAGACAGTGCTAAAACAGTTGAATCTGTCCATAGTGCACGGTAAACGCAAAACGGGCAATGTGTCAAAACATAAAAAGGAGGTAACAATATGGCAAACCCCAGATTACCCAATATCACAGAGGCGGAACAGGAACTCCTTTATGAGAAGTTGAATGTTTACAACCAAGGGAAAGCCTCTTATAAGGAGGCGGGATGTTACCTTGTGGTTTTACCGAGGGAAGGACATCCGGACTACAGCCTGTGGTTCTACACGCCTCTACTTGACAGGCGGTGCATCTTGTTTATCGAAGATTTGAAACCGGACATTATCCAGTCGCTGCGCATCGTCACTTCCGAATTGTGGTATGCCAACCGACAGATCCTGGTCACGGACTACAATGAAAAGAGGATGTCGACACACGGAGATGACCTGATCGCTTTCGGCAAATACCGCGGACACTTCCTGTATGAAATCTTGCGGATAGATCCGGGCTACGTGAACTGGATCGCCTTTAAATATACCCCTATCATCCCCAAGCAAGAACGTTTCGTCAAAATGGCACAAGCCTACAACTGCGTCTACCTGGACAAGATGCTAAAAAAGAAATACCAGCCACGTCCCACCAGCCGTTTCTTAGGAAAGAAAGGGGACAAGCTGTCCAATCTCACCCTGAAAATAACTAAAGTACGGGTGGAAGACGACCCATACAGGACCTGCGTCATCGGGACGACTCCGGTCTTCTTCGTACGCCAGCGCCTGACGGCCATCGATGCGAGCGGCAACCTGGTCAACCTGACCTTTGCATCCGGCAATCCCAGCCATGCATCCGGACAGTTGCCCTCCCTGGAACATGCCTACCGGCCGGGTGAAGTGCTACACATCTCTTCGGCACGTATCGCCGCGACGGTTGAAAGTTATGGCATACAGTACACGCGGTTGAATTATGTCAAGATTGGAAAATAATCCCTACCTTTGTCTTCTCGAAAAAGGACAGCAAGATGAAAATAGTCGCCGACAATACCGTTCCTTTTCTGAAAGGAATCGCAGAACCGATCGCAGAGGTAAAGTATCTCACTTCTAAAGAGTTTACACCAGAAAACGTACAAGATGCAGACATACTGATCGTACGGAGTATCGATAAATGTACCCGCGAACTGCTCGAAGGAAGCCGGGTGAAACTGATTACCAGCGCTACAATAGGTTTCGACCATATCGACACCCGGTATTGTGATAAGGCAGGTATCACCTGGAAGAACTCACCGGGATGCAATGCCGTCTCGGTCGCCCAATATGTGCTTTCCGGATTGGTCACGATCGCGCTTCGCAAGGGTGAACCCCTACAGGGGAAGACGATCGGGATCGTCGGTGTCGGTCATGTCGGAAAAGAGGTGGAGAAGTTATGCTCGGCCTACGGGATGAACGTGCTCCGCAACGACCCGCCACGTGCGGAGAAGGAGGGGAAAGACGGTTTCGTCTCACTGGAGACGATCGCAGAGCAAGCCGACATCGTCACCTTCCACACGCCGCTGACAAAAGAAGGCCGTTTTGCCACCCGCCACCTGGCAGGAGTAGACTTCTTCCGCAAGCTCCAACGGAAACCTTGGTTCGTCAACGCATCCAGAGGAGCCGTCCATGATACGGATGCCCTATTGCATGCCCGGAAAGAGGGTAAGATCAGTGAACTGATCTTGGACTGTTGGGAAAACGAACCGGATATAAACCGGGAATTATTGGAACTGGCCACGATAGCCACCCCGCATATTGCCGGTTTCTCGGCAGACGGGAAAGCCAATGGTACGCGTATGTGTCTGAAAAACATCGAAAAATTCTTCCAAGTGAAGATCGAGAAGATCAGCGAAGTGATTCCGCCAGCTCCCGAAACTCCGGTTATCGACTTGAATCGGTTTGACAAAAACCGGATCGAACAAGCGATCCTCACCAGTTTTAACCCGCTTGCCATAGACCGGGCGCTACGGGAAAATCCCGACAGATTCGAGTGGTTCCGGACAAACTATCATCACCCAAGAGAATACGGTGCATACACAATCGTCCATGCGACCCCGGAAGAAACCGGACAGCTCCGAAGATTGGGGTTCGGAATCCAACAATAACACAAACAAAATGAAACAATGGCAAAAGACAAACTTATATCACCCAGCTTCTGCTATATCTTAGCAGCCAACTTTTTGCTGTTCTTCGCATTTTATCTGATATTGCCGATTCTGCCGTTTTACTTGCAGGACCAGTTCGATGCGGATAAATCGATGATCGGTTTTATCCTTTCGTGTTATACTATTGCTGCCCTCTGTATTCGTCCGTTCTCCGGATACCTGCTGGACACATTCGCCAGACGGCCGTTGTACCTTTTAGCCTACTCCGTCTTCATGGTCATCTTCGCCGGATATATGATCGCCAGCCTGCTGAGCATCTTCATCGTGCTCCGTATCCTGCACGGCTTCGCCTTCGGCATGGTGACGGTGTCGGGCAATACGATCGTGATCGACATCCTGCCCTCTTCCCGGCGCGGCGAGGGGATCGGCTATTACGGGCTGGCAAACAATACGGCTATGAGTTTCGGGCCGATGACAGGGCTGTTCATGCACACCAGCTTCTCCTACGAAACGATTTTCGCCTGCTCGCTCCTCTCCTGTTTTCTCGGATTCATCATGGCCTATTTAGTAAAGACGCCGCAGAAGCAGCCGATAAAGAAGGAACCGATCTCGCTGGACCGTTTCTTTTTGGTGAAAGGGACCTGGGCTGGCATCTCCTTACTGCTGCTCTCCATACCCTACGGCATGACAACCACATATGTGGCCATGTATGCCGATGAGATCGGGATTTCCGTCAATTCAGGATTATATTTCACCTTTATGGCGATCGGCCTGGCTGTCTCGCGTATGTTCTCCGGGCGGCAGGTCGACAAAGGGAGAATCACGCTGGTCATCTCGTTGGGGATGTATCTTGCCGCCGCCAGCTTCTTCGGGCTGGCAGCTCTGGAAAGGCTGATGCAGTGGAATTCGGCTTTCACTTCTTATCTGTATATCGGGATCGCCCTTTCACAAGGAGTCGCATTCGGTACGATGTTCCCGGCTTTCAACACTCTGTTCGTGAACCTCGCTCCCAACAGCCAGAGGGGGACAGCGACTTCCACCTATCTCACCAGTTGGGATGTGGGGATCGGGATCGGGCTGATGATAGGCGGAAGCATCGCACAGGCTTTCGGGGGATTCAACTACGCTTACCTGTTCGGGGCGTGCCTGACAATTTTTTCGACACTGTTCTTTTTATTGAAAGCAGGTCCTCATTTCAACCGGAACAAATTGAGATAAGATGGTTGGCTTAGCTGTTGCGATACTCCAGCGGTGACATCCCCACGTAGCGACGGAAATACTTGTCGAAGAAAGCGACGTTGCTGTAGCCCAGTCCGATAGAGATTTCCTTTATCGGGAGATTCGTTGATTTCAGTTGGGCTTTGGCATCCATTATCACGATGTTGGCAATAATATCGAGGGCTGTCATCCCGGTCGTCTTTTTGATCACGTAGCAGAAATGAGGCAAGGTGATCCGCAACTTTCCTGCATAGAAAGAGGCACTCCGCTCTTTCGTATAATATTGCCAGACAAGCTGCACGAACTCGCGAGCGATCTCCTTATCACGGCTCAGGACCGGTTCTTTCCAGGTATTGAACCTCCTGTACATATTGACCACCCCTTGGATCAGCAGGTCAAGGACCGGTTTCAAACTGTCGGTAAAGAGGATAGAGTCCGGAGCGTTGTCAGCCCGTACCAGCAAGGAGAAAAAATCTTTATAGATAGCGGCGGCATTACCGGACAAAGGGACTACCGGATTCTCGATGATCGTAACAATCAAGTTGGAGATCGTCCGGATAAAATTGATGCTTTCCAGAAAACGGGAAGAAAAAGCGACGAAACAGACTTCCGCATCTTCCGACACTTCATGAATCTGGATAAAGGTATTGGGCAGCAAAGTGATGAAATCGTTCGCCCGTGCCGTATGTTCATCCAGGTTTATCGTCACACGGATCGTCCCCCGCGTGCAAAAAGCAAACACGCCCGCTTTTATCTTGCAGGGAAAAAGCCCGTACATGTTCAGGATGTCACCCGTAATACCATCGCCTACGATAAAATCTTTCGGAATATCGAATTTAGGCAAGTCAACGTCAATCTTCATAAAAACATCGTTTTGTTGTTTCAAAAGTAGCAAAATATGCTTAGCTCACCTAACAATCTTAAAAATAGAATATTTATTCCCAAACATGGAGATTGTTTGTTTCAAACTTAAGCCTGTTCTTTGTATCATCCTATAATATGACTAAAAGCGAAACATATGGACAGAAAATCAATATGCAGTTTACTTTGCGCCATGATGCTGGCTATTCTCTTGATATCCTGCAATGACGAGGATGATTATGATGGCCTTTCCCCGGCGGAACTAAGCGGGACCTATTCTAACAAACTAAGTGCCCCTGCAAACGGAGATTCCCTTATTTTGAGCTATAACGGGAATACATTTATCGGAAAAGATGTGGAATTTAAGACGGATGACGGGAAAACCGCACACATCATTCTTAAATATGTACTACCGCACGATAAAGAAACGGCTATCTCCGGCGTCTCTCTGACAGCAGGTTCCGGCAGCTATTCTTTCAGTGGAGGCGCGACAACCTCAACCGGTACGGCATTTCATTATCTGGGTAGTATACAGACCGGAAAATTGATACTGGAACTGTCGGACATCACGATTCCAGAGAACCAGCTGACAATGAACGGTACCTGGTATGTCGCCCACGAAAATGCCTCTTATTACAATGTAGACAATGGCAGCATGCAGACGATGATCGGAATGCTGTATAACCTGGTGGGCGGCAAACTGGTCTGCAACCTGATCAGTTCTGTGCTCGACGGTCTGGCCTTCCAGGCGGACGGAAACATCATCGCCCGCTATGCTCCCCTGCCCGACTCGGTCCGGATAGGAAGTCTGATAGGCAACTACATCAAACATCCGGCAAACGACTGGAACGCTTCACCTCCCAACCTGGCGACTTATTATGTGAACGACAATACATCCTTATATGTAATCCCGCAGATCGACATGATCATCCGCCAAGTGATGATAAACAGACAGACGAAAGCCAACTCTGGGGATAGCTCTATGGAAAATGCGCTGCTGGCAGCCTACCAGAAGATCAATACTTGGTCTACAACCGGTATCAAAATGACAATTCGCGAAAGCGAAGACCCGGCAAAAGGTGATCTCATCCTGCTCCTCGACAAATCGGAAATACAGGAATTGTTCGCCTTGCTGGAGATCGTGAAAGTCTTTATTCCGGAAGAGACGCTTAACGCACCTGTCATGGATCTGATCGGCAACCTGATCCCGCCCCAGTTCGTAAGTATCGCAGCCATACTCCTGAAAGGAAAGACGTTCGGTGCGATCTTGGACCAGTTGAGCCAAGAGCTGAGCACAATCCCCATTGAGATCGGTATCTATTTGTACAAAGACAAAAACATCAATTAAAAGCATTTTATATGAGAAAGCTATATATCTTGATTTTCGCCCTGTCACTTTTCACCGGGACCGCATTCGGACAAATGGTGAAAGGGCACGTTTATGATGCGGAAACCCACGAACCGCTACCGGGCGTCAACATCACCTACAAGAAAATAAACGGGGATACGAACGGAACCATATCGGATGCCGACGGAGCCTATGAAATCGCGTTGCCGGACGGTGGGATCGACCTCCTGTTCAGTTACATCGGGTACGAGAACGAACAACTCCCGCTGATACTCCGCAAGGGGGATACCAAAACAAAAGATGTCTATATGAACATCAAAACGAACCTGTTGGGAGACGTAGTGGTCAGTGCCGGACGCTTCGAACAGAAACTAAGCGATGTCACCGTTTCGATGGACCTGCTGAAAGCAGGCGATATCGCCAAGCAGGCCCCTACCGACCTGAGTTCGACACTGAACACAATGCCGGGTGTGGATATCAACGACAAGCAACCCTCCATACGGGGTGGGAACGGATGGACATACGGGGTCGGTTCACGCAGCCTTGTGTTGGTAGACGGTATGAGCGCTCTAAGTTCGGGCAACGGAGTGATCAACTGGAACATCGTCCCGCTCGAAAATATCGAACAGGTAGAGGTGATGAAGGGTGCTTCCTCTGTGCTCTACGGCTCATCGGCCTTGAACGGGGTGATCAACATCCGCACGAAACGGCCGGGACTCACGCCGACCACAAGTGCCCGCGCCTATGTCGGAGTATACGACCATCCGGTTCATGACGAATATGAAGGGGCAGACGTCTCGCACGCACGACGGATCGGAAACTTCGATGTATCGGGCGGACTCAACCTGTTTTCCGATGACGGATACCGCGATCAAGGATACAACCGGCGTCTGCGACTCGGAGGCAATATGACATACCACCATCCGATGAAAGAGGGCAAACTGCTGAACTACGGGTTCAATTTCAATTATCTGGCCGACAAATATGCCGACTTCTTCATCTGGCGTTCTCCGGTAGAAGTCTACCAGCCGTCATCCATCGCCAACATGGGTCGCAAGGGGAACACCTTCTATATCGACCCGTTCTTCAATTTTACCAATCCGACCAACAATACCTCGCATAAGATCAAGACCCGTTTCTATTACCGGGGAGACAACATCATCGACGGAAGCTCCAGCCATAAGTCGCTCGACGACATCTTAGGCAATATGGGAAGCGATGCAGTCACAGTCAACGCCTATATCGACAACATCAAGAACGGAGACTATAGCCCGTTCTTCCCACTGATCCAGCCGATACTGCAAGGCGACCTGAACGGGATCGTGGACGGGGCCGTAAACATCCTGAACGGGGTATTCCCGACTGCCACGACAGCCGATTACTGCGACCTGATCTCCTGGGTGATGAACAACAACAAGGAGAATGTTCCCAAAGGGACGGACAAAAACTACACCTACTATGTAGACTACCAGTTCAATAAGAAATGGGACAGCGGAAGTCAGATCACCGCCGGGGCAACCTACGAACACATGAAAAGCGTTTCGAAAACCACCGGGACGCACGACAGCGACAATGCCGCCCTGTTCGTCCAGTACGACCAGCGTTTCTTCGACCGCCTGAGCGTATCGGCCGGCATGCGTGCCGAATACTACCGGGTGGACGGTTACCTGCGGGAAGCAGATACCAAACTGTTCGGAACCAAGATTCCGGTCAAACCGATCTTCCGCGCCGGACTGAACTACCAACTTGCCGACTACAGCTTTATCCGCGCCAGCTTCGGGCAAGGCTACCGCTATCCCTCTCTGACCGAGAAATATGCCCGTAAGGACATCGGCGGTGTCGGCGTGTACCCGAACAAAGAGGTGAATGCCGAAAAAGGTGTAAATGCCGAACTGGGCTTCAAACAGGGATATAAGTTCGGAAACCTGACGGGATTCTTCGACTTGGCGGGATTTTATACCCAATATACCGACATGATCGAATTCCGCTTCGGAATCTTCAACAATACGACTTTTCAGTATATCAACGGTGTGCGCGACCTCTTGAGCATGATCACCCAAGGCCAGATGCCGGGATTCGGCGCCCAGTTCTATAACGTGTCGAAAGCACGTATCTACGGGGCGGAAGTCAGTACGAACGGTGTCTACACGTTCAATCCCAATACCACGCTAAGCTACAACTTAGGATATGTATTCATCGAACCTGAAGACGCCGATTATAAGAAAAAGAACGAAGAAGAGGCGACCTACGATGATCCGATGCAGATGAAAGAGAAGTCCAATACATCCAAATACCTGAAGTACCGCCAAAAACACACAGTGAAAGCCATCCTTGACTTCCAATGGAAACGACTGACACTAGGAACCAATATCGTGTGGAAAAGTAAGACGTTGGCCGTAGACTACCTGATGGTGGACGAGCGAACAAAAGAACAGCCGGAGATCATGGACTACGTGCGCGACATCCTCTTCGGCAATGTGAACGGGCAAACACTTCATTCCTATTGGGCGAAAAACAACACGCCCTACTGTGTGGTCGACCTGCGTGCAGGCGTGAAGATCATGAAAGGACTGTCTTTCCAGTTCATGGTGAATAACTTGTTCAACAAAGAATACAGCACACGTCCGATGCTCGTTTCCGCACCCCGTACCTATGTCATGCAACTGAGCGCGAACTTCTGATACAATCCCTCAAATACGGGCTGCAAGCAAATCTTCTATAACCTTGGGATAATGAGCGTATTCGAGTGCGTGCACCTTCGCAGCAACCTCTTCCGGCGTATCGGACGGCAGAACGGGGCATTTTGCCTGAAAGATAACCGTCCCTTCGTCGTAATGTTCGTCTATGTAATGGATCGTAATACCGGTCTCCCGTTCGCCGGCGGCAACGACCGCCTTGTGCACGTGTATCCCGTACATGCCTTTGCCTCCGTATTTAGGCAGAAGTGCAGGATGAATATTGATAATCTTACCCGGATAGGCATTCAACAAGGGATCGGAGATCTTATTCATGAAGCCGGCAAGGACAATCAGATCCGTATCATATTCCGCAAGCTTTGCCAAGACAGGCGCCCCATCTGCAAATTCCTCCCTCGAAAAGACAAAAGAAGGAACACCCAACTTATTCACCCGGGCATGCACACCAACGTTCCGGTTGTTAGACAAAACAACTGCCACCTTAATAGTTTCACTTTTAGAGAAATATCGGACGATATTCTCCGCGTTCGTACCCGATCCGGAAGCAAAAATTGCTACGTTTTTCATGTTTTCTCCTTTTTTTGTGCACAAGAAAAGAAAAAATGTGCAGTTTTCCGCATTTTTAGCTCATTAAATTTGTTTTGTAACATAAAAAATTCTTTTCTTTGCACTGCAAATTTAAAAAGTATATTCGTATTTATTAATCTAAATTGAAAAAGTTATGTCTTAAAAGCTATCATCGTTGATAAATTAAGTGTTGAAGAAACAGAAGTTACAAACGAAGCAAGCTTTACTAACGATTTAGGAGCAGACTCTCTTGACACTGTAGAACTGATTATGGAATTCGAAAAGGAATTCGGTATTTCTATTCCTGATGATCAAGCAGAAAAGATTACAACTGTAGGCGACGCCATTGCTTACATCGAAGCTAACGCGAAGTAATCAATCCTTTTAATTAAAGGTATGGAATTAAAAAGAGTTGTGGTAACAGGTCTTGGAGCTATTACTCCTCTTGGTAATACTCTCCCGGAAACATGGGAAGGTATTATCAATGGGAAGAGTGGAGCCGGGCCTATTACTCAGTTTGATGCATCCAAATTCAAGACACAATTTGCATGCGAAGTAAAAGGCTTCGATCCGTTGACAGTAATGGATCGTAAGGAAGCCCGCAAATGTGACCGTTATAGTTTATTCGCAATAAATGCCGCAAAACAAGCGATTGACGACGCTGCTATGGACTTGGACAAGGAAGACAAGAACCGTATCGGCGTTATCTTTGCCTCTGGTATCGGTGGTATCAAGACATTCGACGAAGAAGTATTAGGATATGCAAAGATCAAAGACACGATCGGTCCTAAGTTCAATCCGTTCTTCATACCGAAGATGATTTCCGATATTGCAGCCGGACATATCTCCATGCTTTACGGATTCCATGGTCCCAACTTTGCGACAGTATCAGCTTGTGCATCTTCAACCAACGCGATCAGTGACGCGTTTAACTATATCCGTTTAGGAAAAGCTAACGTAATTATAACCGGTGGTGCCGAAGCTGCCGTTTCGGAATCTGGTGTCGGTGGGTTCAACTCGATGAACGCGCTGTCTACCCGCAACGATTCGCCCGAAACCGCTTCCCGTCCGTTCAGCGCAAGCCGTGACGGGTTTGTTATGGGAGAAGGTGCTGCCTGTCTGGTCCTGGAAGAGATGGAACACGCGTTGGCTCGTGGTGCTAAAATATATTGCGAGATTGCCGGAACCGGCATGTCTGCCGATGCTTACCACCTGACAGCTTCCCATCCGGACGGATTAGGAGCCAAGTTGGTTATGCGTAACGCACTGGAAGACGCAGAAATGACTCCGGAAGACATCGATTACATCAATGTTCACGGAACCTCTACGCCAGTAGGAGATATCTCAGAAGTAAAAGCGATCAAGGAAGTTTTCGGAGATCACGCTTACAACCTGAATATCAGTTCGACGAAATCAATGACCGGACACCTCTTGGGAGCGGCCGGAGCGATCGAGGCAATGTTCTGTATTAAGGCGATAAACGATGGTATCATTCCTCCGACAATCAACCATGCGGATGGTGATGATGATCCTGAAATAGATTATAAACTGAATTTCACATTCAATAAAGCTCAAAAAAGAAAAGTGCGGGCAGCACTCTCCAATACTTTCGGGTTTGGAGGTCACAACGCTTGTGCTATTGTTAAAAAATTTGTGAAGTAACGTGTTTACAAAGCTATACAAAAGAATAAGGCTCCTCAAGAACATGAACAAGGAGCCTTATTCTTCTTTATACAAGATACTCGGTTTTTATCCCGATAACATCCACCTTTATGAACAAGCCTTCCTCCATAAATCTTCTTCCGTAGAAAGCGGTGACGGCAGATGGCTGAACAATGAACGGTTGGAGTTTTTGGGTGATGCCGTATTGGATGCGGTCGTAGCCGATATCGTTTACAAACACTTTCAGAACAAGCGGGAAGGATTCCTGACCAACACTCGTTCCAAAATCGTACAGCGCGAGACGATGAACCGTGTTGCTGTCGAACTGGGACTCGACAAGATGGTCGTGTACTCCGCCAAACTAAGTTCCCATAACAACCACATGTATGGAAATGCCCTTGAAGCACTGATCGGTGCGATCTATCTGGACCAGGGCTACGAAGTCTGCTATAATTTCATCCAGAACGTGCTCATCAAAAAATATGTCAATCTGGAAACCATCGCCCGTAAAGAAGTCAATTTCAAATCGAGTCTGATCGAATGGAGCCAAAAGAACAAGCTTGAAATATCGTTCGACCTAATCGAATCGTTTACCGACAACGATGGAAATCCGGTGTTCCAGACAGGTGTGACGCTTTCTGACACACAGATAGGCGTAGGCATCGGCTATTCGAAAAAGGAATCCCAGCAGAGCGCAGCCAAGATGGCGATCAAGAAATTACGGACTGACAAAACATTCCAACAATTCATCTCGGAACTCAAGAAGAAAAAAACCGGTGAGAACACAGCCGAAAACGAATTCGAAAATCTACCTGAAGAAGCCGTAGAAAATAGCGGACAGGAGATAGCAGATACAGAGAAAAGAAAAGCGGAAACAAGCATAGAAGCTGTTCCCGCTGAAAATTAATTTCCGAACGATATTCCCATCCGTTTCCCCTGAATGATCAGATCATGTTCGGGAGTTACCAGTTTTAACTTACCGGCCACTTCAGACAGAGGAATTGATTCGACTTCACTGCCTTTCATGCAAACCATACGTCCGAATTGCCTGTTTGCGATCAGTTCCGTAGCATGTCCCCCCAAACGGGTAGCCAAGTTACGGTCGAAGGGAGAAGGATTGCCTCCACGCTGAATATACCCCAAGACGGTATCGCGGCTTTCGATACCTGTCGCCTCCTCTATGACACGCGTCACATAGACGGAAGGACGCTCTTTGTCAGGTGTTTCGATCCCTTCGGCCACAACCACGATGGAATAAGGCTTACCACGGCGGGCACGGTCCAAGATCACTTCGTTTATCTGGTCCATGTCAAAGCCCAGTTCAGGTAGCAGGATCACATCAGCACCTCCGGCCATCCCGGCATATAGCGCAATCCAGCCGGCGTGGTGTCCCATCACCTCCACCACCATTACCCGTTTGTGCGAACTGGCGGTCGAATGCAGGCGATCAATCGCTTCAGTCGCGATATTGACAGCCGTATCGAAACCGAACGTTATATCTGTCCCCCAGATGTCGTTATCGATAGTCTTCGGCACACCGATCACGTTCAAACCCATCGCCGAGAGCATACCTGCGGTTTTCTGTGTCCCGTTGCCGCCGATACAGACGAGGCAATCCAAGCCGAGTTCTTCATAATTCTGCCTAATGAGCTGCGGTTTCTCGCTTTCGCCTGAAGCCAGGAGTTTACGGAAAGGTTTCTCGCGGGAAGTCCCCAGGATCGTACCGCCCAAATTCAGGATACCTGAAAGGCTGCGTTCGTCAAAAGTCTGGACATCTTTATTCAGCAGGCCGACAAAGCCGCTGTGTATGCCGATGACTTCCATGCCATAGTGCATAATGGCCGTTTTACCGACACCACGTATCGTGGCGTTTATTCCGGGACAGTCGCCACCAGAGGAAAGAATACCTATTTTCATCGTTTTTGGGGATTAAGTACTTGTTGTACAAAGATACTAAATTTATCGTATCTTTGCATGCAATTCAAACAACAGGAGCATGGATATTCTGACAAATACAATATCACTACTCTTCCGCCCCAGGCAAAAAGAGATCGCAAGGTTTGCCCAGGATGCAGATGCCATCCAGCACAAACAGCTGAAGTCCCTTTTATCTACCGCCCGAAATACCGAATGGGGTTTAAAACACGACTACAAAAGTATTCAGGGATATGCAGACTTTTGTGAGCGGATTCCTTTACAGACCTATGATGACATAAAACCATACGTCACCCGTATGATAAACGGAGAAAGAAATATCCTTTGGCCTTCGGTCGTGCGATGGTACGCAAAAAGCAGCGGCACCACAAACGACAAAAGCAAGTTCCTTCCCGTCACACCCGAAATTCTGAAAGGGTGTCATTACAAAGGCGGTTTCGACACCGTTTCCATCTATCTACAGAATAATCCCGACAGCCATTTTTTCGCCAGCAAAGGGTTGATACTGGGCGGAAGCCACAGTCCTTCCCCTTTGAACCGGAATGCACATTGCGGGGACCTTTCTGCCGTCCTGTTGCAGAACCTGAATCCTCTTGTCAACCTGATTCGCGTCCCCGACAAAAAGATCATCCTTATGGATGAATGGGAAAGCAAGATCAAGGCGATTGTCGAAAGCACTTGGAAAACCGACGTGAACAGCCTATCCGGTGTTCCCTCATGGATGCTGGTACTAATCAAGGCCGTATTACAAAAGACAGGAAGCGAATACCTGACGGATGTCTGGCCCAACATGGAGGTATTCTTCCACGGCGGGATCAGTTTCGAGCCGTACCGGGACCAATACAAAGCGTTGATTCCTTCGGACCGGATGCATTACATGGAGACCTACAATGCATCGGAAGGGTTTTTCGGCCTCCAAGACAATCCGGAGGAACACAGCCTTTTGCTGATGATCGACTATAGTGTCTTTTATGAATTTATCCCGATTAACGAAGTGGGGGAAGAACATCCGACCGTCCTTCCGTTAGAAGCTGTAGAGGTAGGGAAAAACTACGCGATGGTGATCACGACCTCCGGCGGATTATGGCGTTACCAGATCGGCGACACAGTCCGTTTCACCTCCCTTTATCCGCACAAGTTCGTAATATCGGGACGCACCAAGAACTTTATCAATGCCTTCGGAGAAGAACTGATGGTAGACAATGCCGACAAAGCGATCAGCAGGGTTTGCCGCCAGACAGGAGCCAAAGTGAAAGAGTATACCGCCGCTCCCCTTTTCATGCTGGACAAGGCAAAGGGCCGCCATCAATGGATGATCGAATTCGAGAAAATGCCGCCTTCACTCGATGATTTCGCCTCCTTGCTGGACAAGACCTTGCAACAGCTTAATTCCGACTACGAGGCAAAACGTTATAAAGAAATTTCCCTCCAACCGCTGGAAATCCGAGTTGCCCGTGAAGGGACCTTCTACGAATGGCTCCGCAGGAAAGGAAAATTAGGCGGTCAACACAAAATACCTCGCCTCAGCAACGACCGGACATTTATCGAGGAGTTGGGGAAAATTTGTGATTCATGATTTATATGTCGATAATAATTCATAAATCATAAATCTTCAAAATTTCCATGACAGATAAAGGCCGCCCCCATCAGGACTAAACGTTGGAGCAACGACCAAGCGATCATTTCCTTTCATATTGATTTTACGAGCGATCGCATTACGGATAGGGAAATAGGTCAAATAGGCAAGCTCGACAGAGAGAATACCGAAACCGGCTCCTGCAATCACATCAGCCACCCAATGACGGTTGTTGTACAGGCGCGAACAAGCGACGAAGGTCGCCAACGCATAGCCAGAGTAGGCTAATACCGGGCAGCTGTCCTTAAACTCCTTCCAAGCAACATGTGCCCCTAAGAAAGCATTGGCGGTATGCCCGGAAGGAAACGAGTGAGGACCACCGTCAGGACGTATTTCGCCTACAGTATATTTGACCGTACGTGTCATGGCAGCGTTGAAGCCTTCGGCAATGGCAACCAGGCAAAGCTGATCCACCCAATTATGCTTCTCCTTCCCCATCAGGTCGCAGACAAAAACCCAACCCAACATGCCCCATTCCATGTAATCGTCGATCCGTATCTTCTTGACGGAATCCTTGCGGGAAAAGAGATGGAAATCGTTCATCCCGTCTATGGCAGTGCCAATCGCTCCGACTGTTATCAGGGAAGCGGGAAGGATCAGGCTTTTCGGTTTAAATTTATATTCGACGACAGACATCCGGGATGTGCTATCCCGTACCCCTGCATCGGACAGGGAAAGGTTTAGGGGCAATTCATGTAAGGGCGGTTCACCAACCGCCCCTATCGCTGTAAATATTGTAAACTGGAATAATGCCAGCAGAATACAAATAAAAGATTTCACTAAGTACCTTATTGATTTTCGCCCCCAAAGGAACAAAAATCTTCTTACATTACAACTATCGATTTGCTATTTCTTAACGGCAAAATAGTTCCCGTATGTGGGAACTATTTACAAGGTTATTGAAATTTTTTAGTAGCTTATTGATCGTATTGCCTGCAAAAGTGCTTCCATATCATCAGGGAAGATATCGCCGATGTTTCCGATACGGAATGTATCAGCGTCGGAGATTTTACCGGGATAGATGACGAAACCTTTTGCCTTCAACTGATCGTAGAAAGAATGGAAATCGAAATCGGCAGTAGGATACAGGAAAGAGGTGATGATCGGGCCTTGCGAAGCATCCGACAGCAGAGTTTTGAAACCTAACGCACGCATACCGTCGACCAGCGTACGGTGGTTTTGCTTATAGCGTTCCGAACGGGCAGCAATACCGCCTTCTTCATTCAGTTCTTTCATGGCCTGATAAAAAGCATGCACCACATGTGTAGGCGATGTGAAACGCCATTTGCCACCGCCTTTTTCCATCGTTTCCCACTGCGCATAGATGTCGAGCGAGAGAGAACGGGCATTTCCTTTCGTTGCGATCAGCTTATCTTTCTTCGCAATGATAAAACCGAAACCGGGAACACCTTGGATACATTTGTTGGCACTGCTGACTAAAAAGTCGATATCCAGCTTCTTCATATCAATTGGCACACCGCCAAAGCTACTCATAGCATCAACGATAAAGGTGATGTTACGACCTTTCAAGACTTCGGCCACTTCTTCGATCGGGTTCAGCAGACCGGTTGTCGTTTCACTATGTACCATCGACAGGTGCGTAATATCCGGATTAGCTTCGAGGGCTTTACGAGCCACTTCACCAGTCACCAATTCCGTCTCGTGCAAAGAGACCAGTACATGGTCAATATGATAGTATTCCGCAATCTGTGCCATACGTTTGCCGTAAGCACCGTTCGCCAGGATCAGAAGTTTGTCGGTCGGCTTCACGGCTGCACCGATGGTGGCCTCCACACAGTATGTTCCGCTGCCTTGCAACAAGACATCCGTATATTCGTCTTCATCCAGTCCGGCGATAGCCAACAAGCCCTTACGGATAGGGGTTACAATTCCTTCGTTATAATCTTTATCCCAAGTACACCAGTCCTGAAGCATCGCTTCGCGAACTGTTTCAGATGTGCTCAGGGGACCTGGGGTAAGCAACAGGTAATTTCTTTTTGTATTCATGATATCCTTATTATAAATCAATATTTACCATTAATCTTCTCAATGCAGGAGGGGAGCTCCGTAATGTTGTCCAAGACAAAATGGGCACCGGCATTCAGCATCCGTTCACGCACTTCGCGCTTGAGTTCGATCAGTTCGTCGGACGAACGGTGGTTGTATTCCTCTTCTGTCAATCCCATCTCGTTGCTACCGGTCACGATACCGACGCTCCATACTTTGGCATTCACTCCTTCCTTGATGTCGGCGATCGTGTCTCCTACCTTCACCACATTATCGACGGAAGGAATAGCCAGGTCGATCATATTCTTATAGATCATATACGGGGCAGGACGCCCGGCGGGAACATCATCCGGAGTAACCAGGTTATCCACCACATAGCCTTTAGCTGCCGCATCGGGACGAACCACTTCCATCATCGCCTGTGTATAGCCTGTTGTAGAACCGATTCTAATTCCTTCTTCGCGCAACAGCTTCATCGTATCCAGCACACCGGGGATCGGATCCGTAAAGTTGCGGAGAGACGAGAACAAATGCTTTTCGAAGCTCCGATACATTTCGTTTACATCGTCCATGTTCCAGTCGCGGTTATAGCGAACCTGAAATTTGGCTTTTACTTCCGGCATATTCAGGATCGCCTTGATATGATCTATCTTCAACAATCCCATCGGCTCACGCGCCTGCCGGTAGGTTATATCAATTCCTTTTTCTTCAGAGAAAACTTTCAGGAAAGCATTCAAAGGGGCAAAACACCCGAAATCAACAGCCGTTCCGGCCCAGTCCATAATCACACACGAAATCTTTTTCATAACTGATTTATTTCTTTTATTATACTGATTCGTTTATCAAGCCATCGTGATCGCATTCTGCGAAGCCGTATCCAATTCGAGCACTTCGTTGCTCTTGACAACCAACCCGTTTTCCTTACGGAAACGCTGATGCAAATATACAAAAGAACAAATGAAGGTGATACAGCAGAAGATACCGACATACCCGGCAAACTGGTTATAAAATACCGCCCAATCGATATGCGGGTTGCAAAATTCCTTCAGCACAAGCACAAGCACCGTCCCGGTGTATCCCAAAAAATCCGTCGTTACGATAAAGAACCCTACATTCCCGTGAATCTTAAAGCAAGCAATGAAGCGGTCGAAGAAAATCGTCTGGAAAGTAAGATACGCGATGTATAAGCAAAGACTTTGGACGAACAGCCAGACAACAGGAGAAAGCTGGAACCGTTCCTGCCCGAAAGAGACAACAGACATCACGATCATCCCCATAATAATCAACCCGAAAAGAATAGAAAGAGCTTTCAGATTATCCTTCACAAAAACCATCAATCCGAAAACCACAAGGATAATAAGTGTCACCACACTGTCGATCTTCGCAAAAAGCCAAGGCGAATATTCGGAAACATCGATGATATTCACTAAAAAGTCTTCTTTTATATCGCGTAACACCACGATGGCTATATTGGCAACGAACAACATCATGAGGAAAGGCATAAAATTCTTGAACAACTCCCAACGCTGTTTCCCATTCAATGTCGCACGCTCCGATTTCATCGCAATATCTTCTTCGGTTGGTTGAGGTAGACGGTTCAGGGCATATCCGAGCAATGCTAACAGAGGCAGTGCGACAGCACCGATCAGTGCAGGCATCCAAAACTCATTCACATGCAGGTTATTCATAACATACAACCCTGCCGACTTGGCCGTCCCGGAACTGATCACCATACTAACACCTAACAGGCTGGCAAGGATATCCGTCATCCGACGTCCTTCGATAAAACTGAAGATCACCCCCCACATGCAACCCAACGACAGGCCGTTCAGGAACATAGCTGCAATATTGTAAGGAGCGGAAAGCAGACCGAAGAAAACCAACGAAAGCTCTGCCATCACAACAGACATCAGGATAAACCTCAAACGCTCTTCCCGTCTCAGTTCGGAGATCAACTTGATCCCCATAAACTTAGAAATCACATATCCTACTATCTGGGAGATCGTAACAACCACCTTATAATCCATATCGAAGAACTCGACATCCTCGAAAGCCGCCGCCGTATAAGGCTTGCGCAGTGCATATACCAATGAATAAGATAAAAGAGCCGCACCGCCGGCCCAGAGGATAAAAAGAAAATCGGATAACCGTTTCCGAGATGGATTTTTAGTTTGTTGTTCGTTGTTCATAACATGCTGTCATTTTGTTTACGGCTGCAAAAGTAGACGTGGCATGTTACAGGAATATTACTGAAAACATGAATGTTCATTATTTATATATATTATAAATCAACCGATTATAAAGCAATATTTATGTAACATTCATGTAACGGAAATGCAACACGCTTGTATTTATTTTGCAATATAAAACAGTAAATAAGAACAACATGGATGACTTCCGTGAACTCTACCGCCGGATAGAATATCTGCGCAATAACGGGATCAAGATGAAGGAGATTGCCGACTGTGCCGGAATGGCTCCCAGCATCCTGTCTTCTCTGTACACAACAGTGCTCCCGACTTATTTCGAGGAACTGAAAAACTGCTCGCACGAGGAAGCATTGGACCATGCGATCGTATTGGTCAACAACATATCCAAACGACGCCTGCTGTCCGTCCTGCCGGAATTGTTAAAACGCTTGGAAGGGATGGAACCGAACATACAACCCGACCGGAAAGCGAATCCTTTCCTCGAACATTTGCAAGAAGAAATACAGCTTTCCACCACACGGGTGGACAACATATGCGGACTTTACACGAGTTACAGCCTTTCTTCTTCCTCGGACTGCCTGAAGATGGAACCTTTTATCATCAGTCTATCCGAAAACAAGGAGTACATCCGCATCGGACGGTTAAATGCTTACGGGGAGGCGCAATGGGGCATGGGAGTCACAGGTGATCCACAGAACTTTTATTGCATGTTCAGCGAAAACCCCTCGCCTCAATTCACGCTGGTAACAATCTATCTGCAAATCCCATTTTTCCGGAATCCCCGGCAACTGCGCGGTTTATATATCGGACTTGACTACAACCGGAACCCGGTTGCACGCCGCATCCTACTTATCAAGAAGTCTGACTGCACGGATACGGAAGAATTTTTATCCATGGAAAGCGGCTTGATCCAAAAGGAGGATTTCACCTCCGAACAACAGGCTTATTACGATTATACCTGTCAGACCGGCGACTACATCAAGATGTGCACGGTTCCTTCGCTTCAGATGGATGAGAGTGATCTTGTCAAAGAAAAGACAATGCTATCGTTATAATTACTTTTGGCTTGTCCCAAAAGTAACCAAAAAGTCAAGGCCGAACCTGCTTCGCTACTCCGGGCAGGCGACAGCGTAGTCTTTGCCCGGAGTAGCCCAGACGGTTAAGCCTTGAACTTTTGGTTACTTTTCTTTCAAGAGAAAAGTAACACACCGATTATTCTTTTTGGAACTTACGGCTCACCTTCAGTAAATTTGCTGTAAAAGATACTACATTCTGCGCTTCCTGTACCATATTTAGGTAGACCATGCTGACCTTCGTACTACCGCTCTGTCCTTGGATACGTTTCAGTTCCTCCTTCTTCAGAAGCGTCAGTTTAGCCGTCAGATCGACCGATTCGGCAATCAGGTCATCCATACGATGGTAATCATTGCTTTCGATCATAACCGAACTGCGGTTCAGGAAAGAAACGATCTCATCGGTCATCTTTCCGAAATCCTCCTTCTGTACTTCACAAAGCGGGCTAAAATGATTGTCGACATGCTCTTTGCCTGGCTCCGTCAGACGACGGATACTGAACACGATCTCGCTGGCAAAATCATTCCCCTGATAATAGTACAAACCTTTATCGATCGCAATATCATGCTCCAACTGGGTAACGCCCAACGTGCCGACACGTTTGACCTGTTTCAAGTAACTCTTCTTTTCCTCAATCGCGCTCATAACCTTGCGAAGTTCGCGCAGGTTTTCATCCATAAAGCCATGAACAGAGCGGTTGAAAGTGTCGGAAGCGAAGTTCAGCACGTCACAAAGCTCGTCGCGACTATGTTCACGGAACAGCGAAAGAGCTTCACGTTTGTCCTTTGTCTCACGTAGTTTGGAAATCGTGGAATCAACTTCTTCCTGCATGGCTTCCTTCTTCATCTTCTTTTTATACAGAATCTGGTTACGGATCAGCATATAGATCGCCAGCCCCACCATCGCCGCCATTGCCGCAATACCACCGACATGGATCAACAGAGCAACCAGAAAACAGATCGTAAAGGCTGCACCTGCCGTAATAAACCAACCACCGATCACGGAGAGCACACCGGTGATACGGTAAACTGCGCTTTCACGCCCCCAGGCACGGTCGGCCAGAGAACTACCCATCGCCACCATAAAAGCGACATAAGTCGTAGACAACGGCAACTTCAACGAAGTACCCAACGCAATCAACAGACCGGAAAGCACGACATTCACCGAAGCACGCACCAAGTCGAAACTGGCCTTATCTTCAAGTATTATCTCGTTATTATTGAAACGGCTGTCAATCCAGTCCTTCACTCGCAAAGGCACCACGCTCAATATCGTATTGGAGGCATTGTTGCACGTACGCACCAGAACACGTGCAACGGGCGATGTTCCGAAATTTTCATTTCCATCCGACTGCCGGGCCAGGTCTACAGACGTTTTGATCACCGCCTGCGCCTTTTTCGAAGTAGCCAAGGCAATCACCATGACCAAGCCGGAACCAACAAGGAAGTACCACGGGGTTTTGGCCGGTTCAAGCAACGACTCCATCAGGAAAGTGTCGGTTGTAGTCGTGCCTCCCTGCGCCATCAAATCCATATAAGAAGAATAGCCAGCCAACGGAACACCGATAAAGTTCACTAAGTCATTACCGGCAAACGCCAAAGCCAAGGCAAACGTTCCCAGCAAGATCACCACTTTAAAAACGTTCACCTTCAACCAGTGAAGAACCTGCATCAATAAAGTGAAAAAGATAAGTGCTCCCCACACGATCGTGTCTGTATTGCTATAAATCATCGTTTTAAGATCACCTTCCATAAAGGAACTTTCTTTCAAACCTTTTATCAACATGAAATACAAGATGGAAGTGGCAGCCAAACCACCGAACAAGCCGATAAAATAGTTCATGTGTTTCTTGTAGTTGAAAGTAAAAATCAAGCGAGAAATGTATTGAACAATGGCCCCGAAAAAGAAAGCGATCGCCACTGAAAGAAAAATGGCAAGTATCACCGTAAAAGCCTTATCCGTGTTCAGCAGGTCACCCAACTGAAGTGCACCATTAGAATTGGCAATCTTGATTAATGAAATTGCAACCGTACCGCCCAACAATTCGAATACCAGCGAAACGGTAGTCGAAGTAGGCATCCCCAGAGAGTTAAAAATATCCAGCAACACCACATCGGTGAGCATGACAGCCAGCAAAATACACATAATTTCTGAAAAATAGAAATGTTGCGGCTGGTAAATTCCGTGCCTGGCAATATCCATCATTCCGTTGGATAGCGAAGCACCGACAAAGATGCCGATCGCGGCAATCACCATTATTACTTTAAAAGATGCAGCTTTCGACCCTATTGCCGAATTCATGAAATTGACCGCATCGTTACTAACTCCGACTGACAGGTCAAACACCGCCAGCACAAAGAGGAAAATGATCAGAAAGAGATAGAATGTCTCCATAATTGCTTGTTATGTATTTGGTTGCAAAGGTCTGAAACAAATATTACGCAAAAATGACATAGATATTACAAACATGTTACAAGTCAAACCATACATCCACAGAAACAGTTGAATAAAAAAAAAAAATAATGTTACCGGACTAGGGGATTTTCGCTATATTCGCGACTTTTATTATAAGAACATTGTTAATCTTACTCACACTTGGGAGAGAATCGAGACGATATCATACAGTGGGCTTGTGAAATGGCCTTATCGGATTCACAAACCGCTCTTAAATCGCTTTACATGACCTATTTCGGGCCACTAATGCGATTTACGGGTATGTATGTCTCATCGCCGGCAGAAGCCGAAGAGATCGTATCCGATACCTTCTTAGCTATCTGGAACAACCGCAAACAGCTACCCGGCATCTCTAATTTCGATTCTTACATATATACGGTAGCCCGCCACAAGGCGATCAGCTATTATCGCAAACAGCACATGGAGCAGGTATCGCTGGACGAAATCTCCATCGACCTTTTCACATCGACCGAAACGACTCCCGAAGAAGAGCTTATCAGCCAAGAAGGAATTCACCGCCTGAACTTGGCAATCGACTCGCTACCCGCCAAATGCAAGATGGCTTTCAAACTCGTCCGCGAGGACAAGCTCAAATATAAAGAAGTGGCTGCCATCCTCGACATCTCCGTCAAAACATTGGAAGCACACTTGGCGAATGCCGTCCGCAAACTGCGGGAAACACTTGCCGACGATTGCATCTGAAAAGCAACACTCTGGCATGAAGCAAAAATTTCATGCATAGGATACTTCTGTTTCATGCCCAGGAAACATTTGTTTCCACCTATTGAAAATTTTGTTTCCTCCTATTGAAAATAAATTTTCCCACAGTGGGAAATTTATTTTCTCCGAATGGGAACAGATGAAAATTTTCTATCTTTTTCTCATTCCGACTAAGGGAATTCTCGCTTCCCTGCGACTATACATATAGAAACACATAGAATGGAAAACAGAATAAACCATATAATCGCACGTGTCCTGAGTGGAGAAAGTTCTTCGGACGATATCCTTTCGTTAAGCGAATGGCTGAACGAAAACGAAAAAAATCGAGATGAATTCCGACGTCTCAAGAATTATTGGGATGCAGATGTCGCTTTCAAACATTCCGTTGCCCCTGCTTTCTCGGCCGACAAACTGCAACAAAAGATCAATGTACAAAGAAGGCAGACTGCCCGGCGGCAATTATGGAGAAACGCCATTCCACTAATTGCCGCAGCCTGTTTGCTTTTCATTTTCTCAACAGCCCTTTTCCTTTATAATACAAATGACCGTATATCCGAACACTACACCTTGCTGACAGACGAACATACCTCCAACTTCACGATGGAAGATGGAACCATCATCACATTGAACAAAAACAGCCGCTTAAGCTATTCCGACAAATACGGGAAAGACAGCCGCAACGTCAAATTAGAAGGTGAAGCCTATTTTGAAGTGGCAAAAGATCCAAGCAAGCCCTTCCAAGTAGAGATGAACGGTGCTTCTATCACCGTATTGGGTACGCACTTCAACGTGAAGGCAGATGCAGAGTCAGACGATATCACGGCAACCCTTGTGGAAGGTTCCATCCGTTTCGAAGGCGCAAAGCAAAATATCGTGATGACCCCAAACCAACAACTGACTTTCAACCGGTCGACAAACAAGGTGGATGTCAAAGAAATAGACACCGACACTTTCACAGCTTGGAAAGACGGTCTGTTGAAATACAAATCGATTCCATTC
>NZ_MNQY01000129.1:0-20052 GCF_001915675.1 Parabacteroides sp. merdae-related_45_40
GCCATTGCTATAATGTTTGGTTTTTGCAACGGTAAGATAATACTTTTTACCGAAATAAACAATAGCAAAAGGGGCTATCCGACTTTTTGGACAGCCCCATTCTACCATCATGCATCTATCATGCTTTTTATTTAATAGTTTATTTATATAACCGATAATGAGCTGCTTATATTTATATAGGCCAAAATGACTATCGACAGAAACGAGATTATTTGACACAAAAAACGCTCTTTTCACCGGATAAGATGCAAAAACAGGGCATAAAATGTCCTCAGCATGGCAGATAAACATCCCCACATCCCCGGAAGAGCTTCGCACAGACCCGGATCTGCACCTCTTCCACACCCGGATGTCCGTGGCTCTTACACCCGGGTCTCAAGCAGCTATTCAAGCCGTTTTTGGCAAAAGAAAAGCTTGTCTTGATGAAAAATGAAGCTATTTTAACCTGTTTTGCACCTATTCCCGGACGGTCTCTGTTTTTATTGTATAATTGACATACAGTATGTTATCGTTTTTCACTATGATGGTTATGATAGATGAATAATAGTGCAAAATGGTAACTATCATGCTGTAACGAGTTGTTTTAAAGTAATATACGGCCGATTATGATAGTATGATGGTTGGTTTTGCAAGAACATTTATATAGTCATCGTCCGTATCGGTGGCGAAAACAGATGGACGCTTTATGAAAAGAGCGTGTTCTATTTTTCTATTCCCAAAGAAAAAAATTGTACTTTTGTGAGCTACATTAATAAAGATTGAACAATGGCTAACGATGAAATGAAACAAATCTGGAAAGTGCCGGAGCCGACTCTTAGGAGGTTGCCGTGGTATCTTGCCTTTTTGAAACTGATGAAAGGAAGAGGGGAAGCTTTCGTATCATCTACTCAGATTGCCAAAGAAATTAATGTGGACCCCAGTCAGGTGGCGAAAGACCTCTCTTTTGTGAATATTTCAGGGAAGACACGTGTCGGCTATGAAATCAGCACGCTGGTGGATGTGTTGGAGGATTTCTTAGGTTTTACGGCGCAGCATAAAGCATTCTTGTTCGGTGTCGGTAGCTTGGGAGCCGCCTTGTTGCAGGATTCCGGTCTGAAACAATACGGATTGGAGATTGTTGGAGGCTTCGATGTCCGTCGGGAATTGGCCGGAACCGAGATTAACGGGATACCGGTCTACCACATGGATGATTTTCCTGCCAAGCAGAAGGAATACGGAGCGACGATCGGAGTGATTACCGTCCCTGTCGACAAGGCGCAGGAAGTGACCGAATTGATTATCGCGGGAGGAATCAAGGCTTTGTGGAACTTTACCCCGTTCCGTATCCGTGTGCCGGAAGATATCGTGGTGCAAAATACCTCTATGTATGCCCATCTTGCTGTGATGTTCAACCGCTTGAATTCAATCAATCACTGATATATGAAAATAATAGCCGTAGGAATGAATTATGCTGCTCACAATAAAGAGCTGCATCATTCGTTAAAATTATCGGAGCCTACTATCTTTATGAAGTCCGACTCTTCGTTACTGAAAGACGGCAAACCGTTCTTCATTCCTGATTTCTCTTCGGAGATTCATTACGAAACGGAGATCGTCGTGAAGATAGACCGGCTGGGAAAAAACATTGCCGAACGTTTCGCCCATCGTTACTATAACGAGGTGACGGTAGGAATTGACTTTACAGCCCGCGATTTGCAAAACAAGCTGCGTGCGCAAGGTCTGCCTTGGGAAATCAGCAAGGCGTTCGATAATTCGGCTGTTCTTGGGACATTCGTCCCACTGGAGCGTGTGGGAGATGTGAACCGCATTCCTTTCCATCTGGATATTAACGGCAAGACCGTCCAGGAGGGAAATACACAGGATATGCTTTTCCCGGTCGACAAGATCATTGCCTATGTGAGCCGTTTCTTTACGTTGAAGATAGGTGATTTGATCTACACCGGAACCCCGGTAGGCGTGGGGCCGGTCAAGATAGACGACCACTTGCAGGGATATATCGGCGAGCAGAAGCTGCTGGATTTCTTTGTGAGATAACACGGAAAAAACGTATGAAGAGAATCTTATGTGTCTTGCTGTTTGTATTCGGTCTGCTCACTTCTGCTTGGGCGGATAGTAGCCGATATGCCTCCGAGTCGGTATTGAACTCCGGGAAATGGGTGAAGATACAGGTGGCGGAAGATGGTATTTACAAACTGACGGCTGCCGATCTGAAAAAGATGGGCTTTTCCAATTTGGATAAAGTAGCTGTTTATGGCTACGGAGGATGGCCTTTGGATGAAGATTTCTCTACTACCTATATTGATGATGTCCCTGAGGTAGCCGTATGGAGGAGTGCGGATTATTTGTTGTTTTATGGGAAAGGGCCGCGCAAATGGGAATATTCTTCTTCTGATAAGTCCTTTATCCACACCAACAACCCCTATTCCAATTACGGATATTATTTCGTGAGCGAGAAAGAAACAACCGGGCGTACGATGGAGAAGGCTGCATCTGCTGCTGGAGCCACTTTGCAAGTGACAACTTTCGATGACTATGTTTTGCACGAAGAAGAGTTGGTATCGGTGAACAGTTCCGGGCGTGAATTGTATGGGGAATCGTTTACTTCTACTTTATCCCGTGATTTCACGATATCGGTTCCGGGTATTACGAACGACGAGGGAAAAGCCACCCTGTCTTTTATCTCCCGTGGCAACGGAACGATTACTATGAATGTCGATGGAAACGCTTTAATATCCGGTTCCGTGTCTGTCCCGTCGGACGAATACGAAGTGGCACGGGAACTGTATCGCGAAAGAGCTTGGATGGCTGATAAAGGTGAGACTGTAAAGGTCAACATCGGATACAGTACGACCGGACATAAGAATGTGCACTTGAACTATTTCCGTCTGCAGATGAAGAGGCAATTGAAAGTATATGACAATTATACATTCTTCCGCAGCCTCTCGGCAAGAGGCAATGCTTCCCGCTTTGTGATTCAGGGAGCCGATGCCAGTACGCTGGTTTTTGATGTGACCGACGGTGTAAATCCGCAACAGATGGAAACGTCTCTGAACGGGACAGAGTTGTCTTTTTCGATTCCTGCTTCCGCTTCCTTGAGGGAGTTTGTCGTAGTAAAACCTTCACAGATAAAAGCTCCCGTGACGGTCGGCGAGGTGGCGAATCAGAATCTGCATGCTTTGCCACAGCAAGATATGATCATTATTGCCCAGCCTAATTTTACTACGCAGGCAGAACGTTTGGCAGAAGCGCATCGGACAAAGGATAACCTGACGGTCCGGGTGGTGACGCCAGAATCAATTTATAACGAGTTTTCCAGCGGTACACCGGATGCAACTGCTTATCGCCGTTTTATGAAGATGTTCTACGACCGGAAGACTTCGGAAGCTGATGCTCCTAAATATTTACTGCTGTTCGGCGATGGCTCGTTCGACAACCGTAAATTGACTTCCGCCTGGAAATCGGTGGATATGAGCAATATGTTATTGACGTATCAGACGGAAAATTCATTAAGTAGTCAATCGTATGTGATTGATGACTATTTCGGATTTCTGGATGATGCGGATAATAAGAAATCCCTTCAAAATAAAAAACTATGTCTGGGGATCGGACGCTTTCCTATCAGGACTGTGGAGCAGGCGACTCAGATGGTGGATAAGGTAATCTCTTATATGGAAAATAAAAATACAGGTTCGTGGAAAAACAATCTGTGTTTTATGGCTGATGATGGTAGCAATACGGATGGATTTATGACTGAGCATATGGAGTTTGCTGATCAGTTGGCAGGTTATGTCGAAAGTGAACATCCTGAGTTTTTGGTGAATAAGCTGTATTATGATGCCTATAAAAAAGACATGACGGCAGGAACTTATCCGGATGTAAGGAGTGGCTTGCAAAAACTTCTAAAAGACGGACTTCTATTGTTTAATTATACCGGACATGGAGGGACAACGGCTTTAAGCGATGAGAAAGTGTTAACACAAACAGATATCAACCAGTTTACTTATACTCATCTGCCGGTATGGGTGACGGCTACCTGCGATTTTACGCGATTCGATGACTTGAATACGTCTGCCGGAGAAGATGTCTTTCTGAATAAAAGCAGTGGGGGCATTGCGCTGTTTACGACTGTCCGTGTCGCTTATTCCAGACCTAATTTCCCGATCAACGACAATGTTATCCGTAATTTGTTTGAAAGAAATAATGGGCGTCGTCGTACGCTGGGAGAAGTGATGCAAGCAACGAAAAACACCTTGTCGTCCGTTTACAAACTTGGTTTCTGCTTGATCGGAGACCCAGCTGTAAAAATGGCTTATCCAGAATTTGGAATGAAAGTGACGACTGTAAACGGGCAATCGGTAGACGGAAATTCAATATCTTTTAAAGCTTTGGAAAAGATCACTGTCGAAGGAGAGGTGTTGGATGTTTCCGGGCAGTTGGTAACTGATTTTACTGGTATAGTCAACCCGACGGTAAAAGACAGCAAGGTGACTGTCACCTGCTTGAAGAACAGCAATAAAGATGACAGTCCGGCTTTCACCTTCACTGACTATCCGAATACGATTTTTATAGGGAATGACTCCGTGCGCAACGGAAAGTTTAGTTTTACTTTTACGGTTCCGAAGGATATTTCCTATTCCAATTTGCAGGGGAAAATGAACCTCTATGCCGTCGATACGGAAAGTGGCAATGAGGCACAGGGTAATTTCGACAACTTCATTGTCGGAGGAACTTCCGACACGGCGGAAACCGATACGATCGGTCCGGAAATTCGTGCCCTATACTTGAATGATACGACATTTGTGGATGGCGGGCAGGTGAACACGACTCCCTATTTTGTCGCTGAGTTATGGGATAAGAGCGGAGTGAATATCACGGGAAGCAGTGTCGGGCATGATATGATGCTGGTAATAGACGAATCGACCGTCCTGAGCTATAACCTGAACAGTTATTACGAACTGTTACCTGGCGAAGATGGGACCGGTATCGTGAAGTTCCCGATCCCGGCGCTTGAGCCGGGTAAACATACGGCGGAGTTCTGGGTGTGGGATATCTTGAATAACTCGACCGTGCGGACATTTACTTTTGAAGTGGTCGAGGGACTGAAACCTTTCCTGTTCGATGTGATCGCAACACCGGGTATCGCCCGTGAGCAAGTGACTTTCCATCTTATGCACAACCGTCCCGAAAGTCGGATGCGAGTGGGTATTATGGTCTACGATCTGGCAGGCCGACAACTTTGGAAACATGAAGAAAGCGGAACGTCCGGTCTGTTCGAAAACTATACGGTTTCCTGGGATCTGACATCCGGTGGTGCCCGTATGCGTCCCGGTGTTTATATCTACCGGGCAGCTATCAGTACCGATAATTCCAAAGACGCGACAAAAGCAAGGAAATTCATCATTTTAGGCGAATAAGAAGGAACGCATAAACTCCATCGTGTTTATCGTTGCAGTCAGGACAAAGAATCCGATAATAACCCAGTCCAGTATCCGGTACATGCGGACCGGCAATCGTGTGTATAGCCAGCCCAGCAGGATCGGGATTGCAAACATCCAATGCCCACCGAACAGGATCGCCTCGTTCATCCCGTAGCGGATGATAAAGTGGATCACGAAATCGATACTCAGGTACATAAGTAGCAGTTGTACATATTTGTTTTTCAGATTGAGCAAAGCCGAGGCCGCGACTAAAAACAACAGAAACATGATTACGGCATTGTTCCAACTGTGCAGGTATTCGCTGGGACGCAATACGACCTCTTTCCCGACTAACTGTTGTGTGAGAGGCGTGCTTATAATCGTATTGCCCCAGAAATCGACCAGTGCTTGTTTACCGAATGTCTCGTCGTGGATAAAATACTGTCCGAGTTGCCCGGTCGTTTCGATAGGAGACGGGCCTTCCGGGTTGAACAGTTTCGCTTTGAGGGTGTAAAAGCCCATGATGACAGCTACGCAAATGACAAATGGCAGCATGATTTTGACCCCCGTCCGTATTTTATGCCAGAACGGAGTTTTATTCAGGAACAGGGCCATTGCCGGTTTGGCAGCGTTGGTGATTGTTATTCCTCCACACAGGAAAGAGAGAAAGAGGATCGTCCGGCCTTTTATATATCCGGTCAGCATGTATTCCCTGGAAAGCATTAGTAGTGAGAAGACGAGCAGGAAAAAGGAGAACGGATAAGATTCTGTGGTGAATGATAAGACAACAGTCGTGAAAAAGCATCCCGTGAACCCTGTCAGTAACAGTGCCCGCCGGGAAGAGATCCGGACGATCTGCTTCAGGTAACGATAGATCAGGACCAGTCCGCCGGTTATCAACAGGTTCATCAGTGTCAGGCAAATAATACCGGAAGTTTTCTCTTTGAACAGGGTTGTCAACAGGATTGTCAACAGTGTTTTCAACAAATGGAAGATGCCGAAAAAGGGATGGCTGATGTCGAATGCTCCTCCGCGCGTGTGGAGATGGAATAGATTGTCATAGCCCAAGTAACTTCCCGCTCCCCCGTTGGGTACATCGATCAGTTCCGTATGAAAGAGCATCCGGTAACCGATACACCCGTAAAGAAGGAAGAAGAAAAGGAAAAGCCCGGTTTCTATCGGGGTCGTCGGAAATAACGTGCGCTTAGTCTCTCTCCACTCGATCCGGAGAGCGCGAAACAGGATAGACAGGCAGGATGGCATCATAGTATATGTTTATTTATTGTTGAATGGTTTATAATGGGGGACATCTGCAAGGGCGAGCAGTTCTTTGTCGCCGGAACTGTCGCCATATACATGCAGCGTCTCGGAGGCGAAATCCGGATATAGCCGGCGGAGCCTGCGTACCTTCTCACCTCCTTTACAGTTGGGCGTGGAAAAACGCCCGGTCAAAGTCTGCTCCCTAACTTCCAGCCCTGTTCCTTCCACGAACCGGATTCCGACAGTTTGTGCCCAGGGGCGTATCCAGTCGGGCATGGACGCGCTGATAATGGCGATCTTGTTTCCTTCTTCCTGATGCCTGCGTATTTCTTCCAAGGCCGCAGGATAGACGAAAGCCGGTATACGGGAGGCATATTCGAGACAAGCCTGTTGGAAATCCTCCGTCTTCATTCCTCGCAGGAAAGAGGAGATCACAAGCTCTTTGGCCCGGTGCGTGGAGAGAATGCCCGTTAAGGCTGCTCCTTTCAGCAGGATAATCCAGGGGAGCCGCAGGAGGAAAGCCTTCCGTCCACAAGCCTGAATCAGAAAATCCGGCAAAGAGTCGCGGGAAATGATGGTTCCGTCGAAGTCGAATATTGCGATTGCCATATCAATAAATAAGTAAAGCGAATACGATAAACCAGCCGGCCACGGTCAACTGCAAAGTACGGTCCTGTAAGAGGATGTCGGTCGGGTTGCAATTGCTCTTCTCCACCAGGATGATTTGCAGATAGCGCATGATGCCTGCCAGTACGAAAGGAACTGTGGCATACAGGTATTCGCTGCTCCTCGACGTCACTTCGGGCGAAAGCGTATATAATATGTAAGTCACGGCTATGATGGAAGAGAGAAACGACAGGATCACGTTCAGGTAGTCGATCGTATATCCGGTAATATTCTTACGTGAAATCTGTCCGGTCTCCATGAAATTGAGCAAATCGTCCCGGCGCTTGGCAAAAGCGAGGAACAGGGAGAGGATGAATGTCATGATAATCAGCCAGTGCGAAAGTTCTATCTCCCCGGCGGCAGCTCCCGCTTCAAGCCGGATGATGAAACCGCAGGCGACAATCATGGCATCTATGATCTGTACCTGTTTGAGGTAAAGCGTATAGGCTAAGTTCAGGAGGATATATCCTCCTGACAACAACCAGATCTGGTTGTTGCTTGTATACATGAAGCTGAAACATAATGCACTCGTCGCATATAGCAGGAACATGAAGACAAGGGCGGCCATCGGAGAAACTTTCCGGGAGGCGATCGGACGGAATCGTTTGACCGGATGCAAGCGGTCTTCACCCGCATCCATCAAGTCGTTGAAAATATATACACCACTGGTGAGCAAGCAGAAACCGGCAAACAGGATTGCAACATTCCACAGCCTGTCCGTATCTCCTATCTCCTGTGCAAAAAACATGGGAAGGAACAAGATGATGTTTTTTACCCACTGGAAAGGGCGCATCAGAAGAAATAATGCTTTAACTTTGCCTGTCGATTGTATATCTTTCATACTCAAAAGACAAAAGTAGGAATTTTATTTGAGCATACAATAAAGTTCGGATTATTCAGTTTATAATGCAGTAGGAGCGGTTCGTGAATCGTCCCTACTGAATCGGAAAATAAATTTAAGGATAGACATATGATAAGTAAATTCAGAATCGGTGCACTCGTTATAATACTTAACTTCTTCGCTTCGGTTGCGATGATTTGGGGACAGGATAATCCTTCTTTGCTCCAAATGGCGGTTCCTTCGTTGAACATCGCTCCGGATGCACGAGGCGGCGGTATGGGAGACATGGGCGCGGCGACTTTGCCGGACATCAACTCGCAGTATTGGAATGCTGCCAAATATGCTTTTATGGGAAGTAAGGCGGGAGTCAGTTTGTCATATACGCCGTGGTTGCGTAAATTGGTCAATGATGTGGCCTTGGTGAATATGACCGGTTACTACAAATTAGGAAATAGCGATTTACAGGCTATCAGTGCATCTTTGCGTTATTTCTCGTTAGGTGAAGTGAATATATGGGAGAACATCGGGGATGTCCCTTATGGTTTGAACCCGTATGAGATGGCGTTCGACGTGGCTTATAGTCGCAAGCTGTCCGAGTCCTATTCAATGGCGGTAACCTTGCGTTACATCCGTTCGGATATGGGGACGGACCAGAATGACGAAAGCAATGCGGGCAATGCTTTTTCTGCCGATATTTCCGGTTATCTGGAAAAATATGTGCTGATGGGTAATGCCGAGGCATTGTGGAGCTTTGGTTTCAACCTGTCGAATATAGGGAGTAAGATCTCGTATGACGGGGGTAATACGAACCAGTACCTTCCGGCAAAGCTGACGTTGGGGACCGGTTTGCTTTATCCGATTGACGATTACAACCAGATCGGCGTTTATCTGGACCTGAACAAATACATGGTCCCGTATGCTCCGCAAAAGGAAGAAGGAGAGACTGATGCCGATTACCAGACGCGTGTGGACGACTATAAATCATGGTCGAGCCTTTCCGGTATGTTGAAGTCTTTTACCGATTCACCTAACGGCCTGCTGAAGGAGATCATGGTTTCGGTCGGAGCCGAGTATAGTTATAACCAGCAGTTCTTCGTCCGTGGTGGTTACTTTTACGAGAATGCGAATGTCGGTAACCGTAAATACTTTTCTGTGGGTGCCGGTTTCCGTATGAGTGTGTTCCAGCTGGATGCTGCTTATCTGGTTAGTACGGTTCCGCAGAACCCGTTGGACCAAACACTTCGTTTCTCCCTGTCTTTTGATATGGACGGGATCAAGAACTTGTTCAGATGAAAGTTGGAAGTTAAAAGTTGAAAGTGATGAAAGTACGGGTTGGGTTTGGATATGATGTGCATGCATTGGTTCCGGAGCGTGATTTGTGGCTGGGCGGAGTGAAAATAGAGCATACGATGGGCCTGCAAGGGCATAGTGATGCGGATGTCTTGATTCATGCTATTTGTGATGCCCTGTTGGGCGCAGCCAATATGCGTGATATCGGTTATCATTTTCCCGATACGGCAGGTGAATATAAGGACATCGACAGCAAGATTCTGTTGTTCGATACAATGGAATTGCTTCGTGATGCCGGATATACA
The DNA here is from genome assembly GCF_001915675.1 of Parabacteroides sp. merdae-related_45_40. Lineage (NCBI taxonomy): Bacteria > Pseudomonadati > Bacteroidota > Bacteroidia > Bacteroidales > Tannerellaceae > Parabacteroides > Parabacteroides sp. merdae-related_45_40. The sequence continues at coordinate 9,780 of NZ_MNQY01000129.1, forward strand.
TTGGGTAATATAGATGCGACTGTCGCCGCCGAACGTCCGAAACTGAATCCACATATTCCCGAAATGAAACGGGTGATGGCTGACGTCCTCCAAGTGGATGTAGAAGATATCTCCATCAAGGCGACGACAACCGAGAAGTTAGGCTTTACCGGACGACAGGAGGGAATAGCTGCATATGCAACGGTGCTGATACAGAAATAGTCTACCGCTTCTAGGTCTTTATCTATAATAGTTTTAGAAGTTTCCCTTGGGTGAAAATTTATTTTCATGTAAGGGATAATTTATTTTCTCTTATATGAAACAAGGGTTTCACTTACGGGTAACAAAGTGAAACTAATGTTGTATCTTGTTTATCCCGCCGTTAATTTGTAGATTTGACCCCATAAAGAAAAGATGAAATATGAAGAGTAACGATTGGAAGGACCGTCTGGGGATCATGTATTCTACGAACCCGGATTTTCAATATAATACAGGAGACGAAGAGGAAGAAGAAACGCTTCCGAAAGAGAAGCAGCTGCTGCGCATTGCTTTGGATAAGCGGAACCGGGGCGGCAAGGCCGTGACATTGGTCACCGGTTTCCGGGGAACGACCGGCGATTTGGAAGCACTTGGAAAATTTTTGAAGGTGAAATGCGGTGTCGGTGGCTCGGCTAAAGACGGGGAAATCATCGTACAGGGTGATCTGCGTCCTAAAGTGCTGGAAATATTGCAAAAAGAAGGCTATGTCAAAAGTCGTATAATCTGATCGTATGCTGACAGTCTACAGAGCTTCCGCCGGAGCCGGGAAAACGCACAAGCTGACCGGTGAATATCTGACTTTACTGTTTACGGGACCGGGCGCTTTTCGCCGTATCCTTGCTGTGACCTTTACGAACAAGGCGACAGACGAGATGAAGACACGTATTGTCGACGAACTGTACAACTTGGCTTCCGGAAGGAAATCGGATTATGTGGAATTGCTGAAGTCGGCCTATTCATTGACGGAAATCCAGGTTCGCAAACAGGCGGCCCAAATACTGATCGATATCCTGCACGATTATTCGGCGTTCAACATCAGTACGATCGACCGCTTTTTTCAGCAGACCATGCGTGCCTTTACGCGCGAGATTGGTTTACAAGGTGGTTATGGGATCGAAATGGATCAGGAACTGGTGCTCACGACGGCTATCGACAACCTGCTGTCCGACCTCGAAAAGCCTGAAAGCAAGGACTTGTTAGGCTGGCTGCTCCGGTTTGCGGAGGATAAGATAGAGAGCGGAGGGGAATGGAACCTGCGTAAAGATATTATGGCCCTGAGCCGTGAGGTCTTCAAGGAGAGCTATAAGGCTTTCAGTGAAGCGGTCGGCCGGGATATAGAGGACAAGAAAGCGCTGGAAGACTACAAGAACGAGCTGTACGGCATCATCCGTTCGGTAGAAGCGACCGCTAAAGAATTGGGAGAACGCGGCCTGGCGATCCTGAATAAATATGGGCTTAAAGTTACCGATTTTAAAGGGGGCAGCCGTTCGCCTCTGACGCTTCTCGACCGTCTGGTGCAGGGAGAGATGAAAGAGCCGTCCGCTACTTTTATCGGTTTGGCGGATAATCTGGACGGCTGTTTCACGAAAACGGTTTCGCTCGGTACCCGGCAGATCATCGGATGTGCCTTTGAGGATGGTTTGAACGATTGCATCAAAGGAATTATTTCCCTGTTCGGTAATCTGACTGCCTATAATACCGCCCGTGAAATTGTCCGTTATTATTATACGTTGGGGATCCTGACCGATGTGTCCCGCCAGATAGCCGCTTATCGGGAAGAAAAAAATGTGATGTTGATTGCCGACACGACCGAATTGCTCAGTAAGGTGATCGAAGGCAGCGATGCTCCTTTCATCTATGAAAAAACCGGTACACATGTCGACCATTATATGATAGATGAGTTTCAGGACACCAGCGGAATGCAGTGGAACAATTTCCGTCCGTTGATCGAAGAGAGCCTTGCACATAGCCGGGACAATTTGATCGTAGGGGATGTGAAACAAAGTATCTACCGTTTCCGTAACTCGGACTGGAAGTTGCTGGACGAACAGGTACAAGCCGACTTTTCCCCCGAAGAAATCCATGAAGAGACGCTAAAGGATAACTGGCGTAGTTGCCGGAATATCGTGGAGTTTAACAATGCCCTTTTTACGACACTTCCGGGTGTTCTGCAGGCTGTCTATAATGAAGCGCTGTCCGTCTCTTCCCTGAGCGAGGAACAACGAGCGGCTTTTTTCACTAAGATCATGTCCGCCTATGATAAAAGTTTCCAACAGGTTCCTCCCCCTTTCATGCAGAAAGACGGGCATGTACGGATTGAATTTCTCTCCGGAGATAATGAGAAAGATTGGAAAGAGGAAGCTCTCGGACGTTTGCCCGGCGTGTTGGAGAAATTGCAGGATAACGGATATGCGCTAAAAGACATTGCTATCCTTGTTCGCACCAATCAGGAAGGGGCACAGGTGGCAGATACTTTACTGGCTTATAAGGAAGAGCATCCTTCCAACCGCTACAACTACGATATTATTTCGGATGAGGCTCTGTTTGTCAGTGGTTCGACGGCAGTCCGTTTCATGGTTTCTTTGTTGCGTTACCTGAAGAACCCCGAAGACCGGACGAACGGGCAGATCGCTTTATATTCCTATCAAGTGTTGAAAGGGAGATTTGGTGTCGAAACTCCGGCTTTTCCACCGGAAGTCGTCTCTGTCCTGCAAATCCTTTCCCGCCAGTCCCTCTATGAAATAACGGAAGGTCTGTTCCGCCTTTTTGCCGACGACTTTCCCGAAAATGAGCAGGTTTTTGTCCAGGCTTTCTTGGATATGGTGTCCGAATATACCCAGAAGGAGAGCGCAGACCTGAACCGTTTCCTGAAATGGTGGGACGAAACGGGCTGCCGGAAAACAATTGCCACACCGGACGGACAGAATGCGATCCGTATCCTCACGGTTCATAAGTCGAAGGGGTTGGGCTTTAAAGTCGTAATCATCCCTTTCGGGGATTGGGAGATCGACCATAAACCGACAAAACCAGTCATCCTCTGGTGCCATCCGGAAGAGAAGCCGTTTGATCGCCTGCATCTGGTTCCCGTGCGCTACGGCCAGTCGTTGGGAAAGACGATTTTTGCAGGCGATTACTTTAAGGAACGCTTGCATGCCTTTATTGATAACCTGAATACTTTATATGTCGCTTTTACTCGTTCGAAAGATGAGTTGATTGTATTCTCTCCGCGCCCGAAGAAGATGAAGGATGCAACTGGTGAAGTGGAAAAGATTTCGACTTTGACCGATGCCTTGTGGGCTGGTCTGCGCACGGATATGCCTGATACACGGGAGGGTGAGAAGCTGATCTCGTTACCTGCCGCTTTCGATACCGGAACGGGCGTTTTCGAGTTGGGCGACTGGTGGCATCCGGTTGCAAAGGAGGAGAATGGGGACATTCAGGAGATCGGGATGGCACGCCTTAGTTCCATCTCTCCGGACGACCGTTTGCAGTTGCGCCTGCATGGCAAAGGCTATTTCTTCGATAATGCCCGCCGGAAACATGGGGCTTTGATGCACGAGGTGTTGAGCCGTATCCGTACCCGGAAGGATATTCCGCAATCGGTCGAACGATACCATCAGGAAGGGGTGATCGACAAAGAGGAAGCGATAGCACTTGTCGCACGCCTCGAAGAGTTGTTGAACCTGCCGGAAGCCGCTTCTTGGTATGACGGTACGGCACGTGTGTTGAACGAGGTCGATATCCTGTTCGGAAAAGGGCTGTCCAAGCGTCCGGACCGTGTGATGATTACCGGAAACCGTGTGGTCGTGGTCGACTATAAGTTTGGGGAACATGCCGACCAACGCTATCATAGTCAGGTAAGGAACTACCTGAAACTGATCCGGCAAATGGGGTATGACGGGGTTGAAGGTTTCCTTTGGTATGTTGAATTAAATAAAATAGAAGCGGTGAAAGGGTGATATATTTTTGTTATTCGGTAAAAATGAATATTTTTGCAAATTCTTACGATAAATACTCGATTAGATTAAAGAATGAAAGTACATAAAGAAGGAACAGGTCTATTATTAACGCTTTTCACGATATTCTTTGTCGTGGACGTTGCGCTGTATCATACTGTCGGTAGAGGTTGGGTGTTCTATACCACGACTTTCGTCACCACAGTCCTGTTCTTGTTGGTACTTAACTTCTTCCGTAGCCCGTTCCGTCGTTTCCCGTTCGATTCGGAAGGATTGGTGATCGCCCCTGCCGATGGTACGATTGTGGCAATTGAGGAAGTGATGGAGAATGAAATCCTGCACAGGGAATGCTTGCAGATATCCATATTCATGTCCGTTTTTAATGTACATGCCAATTGGTTCCCGGTGAATGGGACTGTTAAGCATGTATCACATCAGAACGGGCGTTTCCGTGCCGCCTACTTGCCGAAGAGCAGCACGGAGAACGAGCGTTCGGCTGTTGTCATTACAACCCGTAACGGGGTGGATGTATTGGCACGCCAGATTGCAGGTGCGTTGGCACGACGTATCGTGACCTATGCCAAAGTCGGTGATAAGTGCCATGTGGACGAACAGATGGGGTTTATCAAGTTTGGTTCGCGTGTAGATGTTTACCTGCCTGTCGGGACGGAAGTCCTGGTCGAAATGGATCAGAAGGTTACCGGTAACCAGACTCCGATAGCCCGTTTGGGAAAATAAGAGAAATAAATGAGCATCAAGAATAGTATACCTAATTTTGTTACCTGCTGCAGCCTGATATCTGGTTGTATCGCTTGCATTATGGCGTTAAGGGGAAACTTGCCGATGGCGACCTTGTGGATTGTCATTGCGGCTGTTTTCGATTTTGGTGACGGTTTTGCCGCCCGTTCCCTGCACGCCTACTCTCCGATGGGGAAAGAATTGGATTCTCTTTCTGATATGGTAAGTTTCGGTGTCGCTCCTGGAATGATCGTTTATTGGTTGTTGGAGCAGGCTTGTATGACGGCTCCTGTTTTGGGAGAGGCGGCAGGCTATGTTCCGTATATGGCTTTGGTGATACCGATCTTTTCCGGGTTGCGTCTCGCCAAGTTCAATATCGATGAAAGGCAGACGACTTCTTTTATCGGTATGCCTGTCCCGGCCCATGCTCTTTTCTGGGCGTCTATCGGCTATGCGTTCCATTCTGCCGTACCAGTGGACAGCATCGGGTTTATTGCCGGAACGATAGTTGCGGCGATCCTGTTTTCGTCTTTACTAGTATCTGAAGTTCCGATGTTCTCATTGAAAGTAAAGTCGTTGGCATGGAAAGGCAATGAGTTACGCTATATTTTAGTGGCCGGGGCGGTGGTCTTTGTGACTTTCTTTGGTGTTCTGGGCATTGCCGGAACAGTCATTCTCTATATAACCTTGTCTTTTTTTAACAAAAGAAGGTAAACAAGAGTTCGTATCTTTGTGTTTGTGTAATAAACCAACTAAGTGACGGAATATGTTTAAGTTTTTGTTTGTTATGTTCTTCTTCTTTATCCTGTTAGTTTTTCTAATGGGATTCTCTATCTTGCGTACCTTTAAAAATATCCTGTTCGGAAGCGGAAGTAGTGGAAAGAAGGGTGAACAACGCCGTCAAACAAGCGGTTACTCTTCCGACGCGCGCAGCAACAGCTCTGCACGCGAAGAATATGCTTCGCAGGTCTCCCGTAAAAAGATTTTTGCAAAAGATGAGGGGGAGTATGTGGATTATGAGGAAGTGAAATAAGTTGTTCAGCGCTTGCGCTGAAAGAATTTGCGCATTTCTTCGGCGCATTCGTTTTCAAGAACCCCTTTTTTGACTGTCGCTTTTGGATGTAAGGCTTTCGGTGCGTATTGCTGGAAGCCTCTTTTTTCGTCTGTCGCTCCGTAGACGATCTTGCTTAGTTGCGACCATCCGATTGCTCCGGCACACATCACGCATGGTTCCACCGTCACGTAAAGGCTGCATTCGGTCAGATACTTGGCTCCTAAGACGCCGACTGCCGCCGTTATCGCTAACATCTCGGCATGGGCGGTTGGGTCGTTCAGACGTTCCGTCTGGTTGTGGGCGCGGGCTATGATCTGGTTATTACATACGATAACAGCACCGACGGGAACTTCTCCCTCTTCGGCTGCTGAGCGGGCTTCTACTAGTGCCTGCTTCATGAAATATTCGTCGTTGAATGGATCCATCATCTTCTCATTTCGTTTTCATTGAAGAGGGTAGGATAGTCCTCTTCCAGGGTTTTAAGTATGTGGGACAGGATTGTCTCACGGTACCAACGGGATTTGTTGATGATTTTATACCTGGCAAGATAACGTTCCACTGCCTTCTGCTCGTCGTCGTTGAGCATGAAAGTGACCTTGTGCACGCGTGGGTGATTCGGCTGTGGAGATGAATATTTACGTTTCAGTGTCATAGTTTGCAAATGTAAGGGGGAAAGCGCAAATAAAAAAGAAAAACAGTATATTTGTGCAAATTACATGGAATGGCTAAACGGAACGAAACAGGAAAAGACGGTGAGTCGGTTGCACGTGCTTTTCTGGAAAAGCAGGGCTACAAGATTACCCATACGAACTGGCACTGGCATCATTATGAGCTGGACATCGTAGCAGTCAAAGATACCTGGCTGGTTGTGGTAGAGGTGAAAACGCGTTCGGATGATTATCTTTTGGCGCCGGAAGATGCGGTCGATGCTCCTAAAATCCGCCGTATCGTGGCGGCAGCCGATGCGTATGTCCGCTTTTTCAATCTTGAACTACCGGTCCGTTTTGACATCATAACCGTAATCAAAAAAGGAGAGGAGTCTGAAATAGATCATATAGAAGATGCTTTCTATGCTCCTTGCCGCAAATAAAACAAAGAACAGTATGAATATAGAAGAAGCCAGGGAATATTGCCTGTCGCTGAAGAATGTGACGGAGTGTTTCCCTTTCGATGATGTTTCACTGGTGTTCAAAGTGGAGGGGAAGATGTTTTTGCTCCTGCCTCTGGATGCCGTGGAACCCTGTGTGTCACTGAAATGCAGCACCGATTATGTCGAGGATCTGCGCGAACGATATACGGCAGTGGAAGGTGCTTGGCATTTTAACAAGAAATACTGGAACACCATCTACCTTGACCGGGATATGCCGGACAGCGAGATCAAGCATTGGATCCATCATTCTTATCGCGAGGTGATCGCCAAATTACCGAAGAAAATAAGAGAAGCTTACGAAAATGAATGACAAAAACGAAACTCCGAAGATCATCCGGCTTGCCGAGACAGATTCGACCAATAACTATCTGCGGGAACAAAGTGCAAAAGCCAGGTTGCCGGAAGGTAGCCTCGTCATAGCCGATTTTCAAACAGCCGGAAAGGGGCAGGTCGGAAACTCATGGGAGTCGGAAGCTGGGAAAAATTTGATGTTCAGTATTCTTTTATATCCTGATTTCCTTCCTGCGAACCGACAATTCCTGATTTCCCAGATTGCTTCCCTGAGTGTGAAGGAAACGTTGGAGAAGTACACGGATTCCGTCACGGTAAAATGGCCGAACGATATTTACTGGAAAGATCGTAAGATATGCGGAATGCTGATCGAGAATGATCTGTCCGGGCAGCATCTCTATTGTTCGGTAGTCGGTATCGGGCTTAATATCAACCAGGAAATATTTCGTAGTGATGCCCCCAATCCCGTATCCCTGACTCAGATTACAGGTAAGACGTATGATCGGGAAGATGTATTGGCCTGCTTCCTGCGTATCTTCTTTAACTACTATTTCCTATTATTACAGGAGAAGGAGGAAGAAATCCGAGCTGCCTATATGGCGGCCTTATATCATGGTGACGGTTATTATTTCTATATTGATGAAAACGGCTCTTTCGAAGCCCGTATCCATGCCATCGAGCCGACCGGCCATCTGATCCTCCAATTGCGCGATGGGGAGCGGCGAAGGTATGCCTTCAAGGAGGTAACAACCGTTGTCCCCAGATAAGAGAAAGTATGCAAGACTGAATTCGGTTTGCTGATTGGCATAATTCAGGGAGTATGTCAAAATGTACTTGTTCCCGCGTCAAGTTCGGGGACAAGTACATTGTGACACACTGTTCTGAATCTTATTATCTTCCTGGTTGGTCTGTCATTGTAAACACCAGGTTCCCGCCATTCATGACATCTTTGTGGCTGATTGTAAGACCTGTGACCTGCTTTCCGTTCAGTTCTACTGATTTGACGTATTTGTTGGTTTTGGACAAACCTTTGGCTTCGACAGTGAATGTTTTGCCTTCGGGGAGAGATAGGGAAATCTTTTCTATCTGAGGAGCGCCTAAAACATATTCCCCGCTGATCGGGTTGACCGGATAGAAGCCCATAGCCGAGAAGATATACCAGGCGGACATCTGGCCGCAGTCGTCGTTACCGCACAGGCCGTCCGGTTTGGCCAGGTAGAAACGGTCGAAGACTTCGCGGATCACCTGCTGCGTCTTTTCCGGATGACCGGCATAGCTGTAAAGGTAAGCTACATGATGGCTGGGCTCGTTGCCGTGTGCATATTGTCCGATCAGGCCGGTTACGTCGGAAACGAAACCGGTGTTTTCAGCCGTGCTTTCGAGGAAGAATAATGAGTCGAGTTTGGTCACGAAAGCCTCGTTGCCACCCATCAGGTCGATCAGGCCTTGTACATCGTGCTGTACATGCCAAGTGTACTGCCAAGAATTGCCTTCCGTGAAATCGCCGCCCGAAGAACTGGCGTGTGAGAGCAGGAAGGAATTGAACGGCGTACGCCAGTTGCCTTTGGAATCTTTTCCTCTCATTAGCTTGAGTTCCGGATCGAAGAGGTTCTTATAGAAGGCGGCACGTTTGGAGAAACGTTCGTAATCTTCCGTCTTGCCTAACGCTTTTGCCATCTGGGCTACACAATAGTCGTCGTAAGCACATTCCAAGGTTTTGGAAACCGATTCGGTGTCGATGATGTCGAACGGGAAATAACCGTATTTCTCGAATGTTTCCCAGTCGGAGTTAAAATGGCTGACGGTAGCGCTCGCTTTGACTGCCTGGTAAGCCTCTTCTGCATCGAACCCCTTGAATCCTTTCAAATAAGCATCCACGATCACTGGAATGGCGTGATTGCCGATCATGCAGAAGTTCTCTTTTCCCCACAAAGCCCAGATCGGGAGAAAACCTTGTATCTTCTGGTGATCCAGCATTGTCTGGATCATGGCGTCTACCTTGTCCGGGTTCAGAATCGTGTATAGCGGATGAGCGGCGCGATAGGTATCCCAAAGTGAGAACGTAGAATAGTATTCGCCTGTCGGAGACGTATGAATATTGTCATCGATACCGCGATACCGTCCGTCAATGTCGGCAATATTGTTCGGCTGCATCATCAAGTGATACATGGAGGTGTAGAAACTTGTCTTTTCATCCGTCGTACCTGTAACTTGTGCGCGGGAAAGGAGTGCCTGCCACTGGCCGCGTGTGGACTGATGGACAGCATCGAAATCCCATGCCGGATTTTCTTTTTGCAAGGAGGCGAGAGCTCCGTCGACACTTACGCTCGACATGGCAACTTTCACCTGTACGGCTTCACCTGGTTTCGTGTCGAATTCTAGTATCAGGCGTTTCGCCTTTTCTCCTTTCTCCACCGGGAGTTCTTCCTTGACCGTATAAGGATGGTCGAATTTGATTACATAGAAATAATGGCGTGTCACCCAAGCACGAGTTTGGTTATGTCCAGTGATCGTCTGGTTGTCCGGCATTTCAAGCTCGGCTTCTAAGACATGTGTCTTCAGCGCATCTTTGCTTCCGACCATACCGCGTTGCAGGTCGACCAACAGACGTGCCGGCCCTTCGTTGTTGAATTTATAGCGATGGAGAGCAGTGTGGGCAGTAGCCGTAATTTCTGCATCGACACCGTAGTCGGATAAGGTGACCGCATAATAACCCGGTGATGCTTTCTGGGTGGATTTGTCGTATTCGCTTTTATAAGTATTGTCTTTTATATCGCCGCTGAACGGGAACAGCAGGATGTCGCCCAAGTCCGGACAACCCGTTCCGTTCAGATGCGTTTGAGCGAAACCTTCGATAAAGTTATCTTCATAATTATATCCCGAACAGTATCTCCAAGAGCCAACTCCGGATTCGGGGCTTGCCTGTATCAGTCCGAACGGCGCACAAGCACCCGGAAACGTGTGTCCGTTGTCCGCATTCCCGATAAAGGGATTAACATACTGGCAATAGTCTTCCTCGACATTGTCTTTTGTTTGGGGTGCAGGGCTGCACGCACTGACCATCCC
>NZ_MNQY01000129.1:20122-31706 GCF_001915675.1 Parabacteroides sp. merdae-related_45_40
CGAATCTTCAGTCGTTTGATCTGCAGGAAACGCAATAGGCCGATAACAAGAACAGTCGCCGCGATCACCCCGAAATACTGTACATAATCAGGATCGGCTTGTTTGCCAGGCCAACCGATTATGCTCATAACGATCAGGTAAATCAATAGAACTGCGGTTGTTATGTTTACTTTCTTCATCGAATCTTTCGTATTTTAAATACAAAATTAGAGAAAAAATATGATTTATGTTTGCCTTTGTTTCTATTTAACGGATATTTTGCTAACGCCTATGTTGACGACAGTATGGTTGTGGAAGATATTTGCTTTTGTCGTATTTATGGAAGGACCACTTTATAGTGTTTTTGATAGTTGGCGGAATGTATTTGTAAAATGTACATTCCAGAGAGATTGGTGAACGGAATGCCAACACATATGTAGGCGACAGTATGGTTGCGGAAGATATTGCGATCGAAAGCCTGATGTATTATTGGGAAAATAGGGGAAAACTTGCATCTGACTCGAATGTCCCGGCCTATATCCTGACCGTTATCAAGCACAAATGCCTGAATTACCTGCAACGTTTGCGTACGCGGGAAGAGATAGTCGAGTATTTGAAGGATTGTGACACTTGGGAACTGAATCTGCGCATCGCTACCCTCGAAGCTTGTAATCCTGAAAAACTGTTCTCCGACGAGTTGCAGTCGCTTGTCGATAAGGCGTTGGAAACATTACCCGAACAGACACGTGACATCTTTGTCCGCAGCCGCTACAACAACCAAAGCCATAAGGAGATCGCGGTAGCCTTGGGTATCTCGACGAAAACGGTGGAGTTCCACATTACCAAGGCTTTGAAAGTCTTGCGTGTAGCTTTAAAAGATTATTTCCCTTTACTGGCTTTCCTGCCAAAATTCTTTTGCTGATACTTGCCTGTCGATAATTGTCGGCAAGTCTGCTGACGGTTGTCGACAAAAGTCCGACTGGCGTGAAAAATTTTCGATATCTGGCGATAAATAAGCAAAAATGACGGGCAAATTCCAAGTGCATGGTGTCTGGTTGAAACTTTTTCTCAAAAAAAATCCCTTTTCCGTTAGGGATATTTCCTGCTTATTTGCTTTATAAACAGAAACGGAAAAAATGGAAAAAGAAACACTGTATAAATTCTTTGACGGAAAAGCTTCTCGTGAAGAGAAAGAAGCTGTCCGTATCTGGCTGGAATCCTCTCCCGAAAACGAGCAAATGCTTTTCAGAGAACGAGAGTTTTTCGATGCGATGATTCTGTCGGGTAGCACGAAGTCGGCTGGGACGGAAAAGAAATCCCGTCCTTTTTACCGGACTGTCTTGTTCGAAGCCATGAAGATTGCTGCTGTGTTTGCCATTACCATCGCCTGCGGAACGTATTTCTATAAGTCGGAAATCCGGAAGATAGGCGAGGCAATGAATACGATCACGGTTCCCGCCGGCCAGCGTGCCAACCTGACTTTGCCGGACGGCACGAACGTCTGGCTGAATGCCCGTTCTGAAATGCGCTACCCTGCCGCCTTTACAGGCAATAAGCGGGAGATATCCCTGGATGGCGAGGCTTATTTCGAGGTGACTCACAAGGGTGGCAAACCTTTTGTCGTCCGGACGGACAAATGTAATGTCGAGGTGTTAGGGACAAAATTCAACGTGGAAGCGTACAGCGACTCTGAGGATTTCTGCACGTCGCTGATGGAAGGTTCGGTACGGGTGTCGGATAAGAAGAAGCCGTCGGAGAGCTTGGTCTTGGCACCTAATCAACAGGTTTCTTGGATCAACGGACATTTGCAGTCGAAGCCGATTGCGGATTTTGATCCTTTTCGCTGGAAAGAGGGATTAATTTGTTTTAAGAGTATGCATTTTAAGGAGTTGATGTCTCGTTTTGAAAAATGCTACGGTATACATATTATTATAGAGAACCCTAAATTAGCCGATTATATCTGTAGTGGTAAATTCCGGATATCGGACGGTATAGACAAGGCACTGCGTATTCTGCAAAAAGATGCCAAATATACGTTTGAACGGAATAAAGATGAATCGGTCATCTATATAAAGTAATGTCTAATCTTAAAAGATAATGCCTATGATAAAGGAGAAAGGTTAACCTTTTATTGAGAAAAATGCCGACAAGTGTCCCCACACTTATCGGCATAGCTTAACACAATTATTTAACTGTATTAATAAACTTTATTTCCAAAGATATGAATAAAAAATCTTTGTCGATGTCTTATTCTGTAAAAAGATCTCGATGTAAACAATTTTTTAGAGTCATGAGAATAACCACTTTGTTATTATTCGTGTTCATTTTTTGCATGCACGCAGAAAACTCCAGTTCTCAGAATGTAAATGTTACGATCAAAAGAAGTAACACCGAACTTGAGAATGTGTTGAACGATATTGAGAAACAAACTGATTATCTGTTTATTTACAACAAGTTTGTGAATGTGGACAGAAAAGTGTCTGTTAATTTGAAGAAAGCCTCTCTGGAGGAAGTCTTGGCAAATCTGTTCGCCGGAACGGATGTGAAATATTCTGTCGATGGTTCATATATATTACTGTCCGCAGGTGGAACGACGACTACAATCCCTTTGTCAGCACAGCAGGGTAAAACGGTTAGTGGTGTGATTACGGATATCAATGGTGAGCCTATTATTGGTGCCAACGTGATCGAAAAAGGTTCAGAATCAGTCGGAACAGTGACGGATGTCGATGGTAAGTTTACCTTAGCGTTGGACAAGCCTACTGCAACGTTAGTCGTGTCTTACATCGGTTATCTGACTAAGGAAGTGCCTGTAGGTAGCCAGTCTGTTTTGAAGATTATCTTATCCGAAGATACCCAGAATTTGGAAGAAGTGGTTGTGATCGGTTACGGTTCGGTAAAGAAAAGCGACTTGACCGGTGCTGTCGGTTCCATTCAAGTTGATAAGGTGCAGGGAATCAGCGTGAAATCCGTAGACCAGATGTTGCAGGGACGTACGTCCGGTTTGTATATGGTACAGAATTCAGGAATGCCGGGTGCAAGTTCTACTGTCCGTATCCGTGGAGGTAACTCTATTTCCGGCGGTAACGAACCGTTGTATATCATTGATGGTATGCCTGTTTATCCGAGTGCGGATGCAAGCCAGACGGCATTAAGCCCGCTGAACTCGATCCCGACATCGGATATTGAATCGATAGAAGTTCTGAAAGATGCTTCTTCGACAGCTATTTACGGTTCCCGTGGTGCTAACGGTGTTATCATAGTAACAACCAAAAAAGGTAAAAGTGGAAAAACCTCTGTTGCGTTTGACGCCTACTGGGGCATTCAGAATATCTATAAGAAATATGACTTGCTGGATTCCCGTTCATTTGAGAAACTGGCAAATGAGGCATTGGTAAATTCCGGTGGGGCAGCAATTTATGATGAAAGTCTGACTCCAGCTACGACGGATTGGCAGGATTTGACATCCAATAAGAATGCCCTGACACAAAACTACCAGTTGACGGTTTCCGGTGGTAATGATAAAACGACTTTCTTGACTTCTTTCAATTACTTCAACCAGGAAGGAGTAATCAAAGCATCTGAAATGAAAAAATATGCTTTCCGAGCCAATATTGATCATAAGATCTCTTCAACGATAAATCTGGGATTAAGTCTGACGATGACGAAAGTCGACAATAACCGTGTTGGAAATTCTGTTTTGCAGTCCCGTTTGACTACGCCACCGAATTTGCCTGTGATGCAAGATGACGGAAGTTATACGTTTAGTGACAATAATGGCGTCATTACATTTGACAACCCGGTTGGAGTTATAAACGAAAAGGTGGATTGGCATACCAATTTCCGATCATTAAACAACGCATTTGTTGAGTGGAATATAATTAAAGGACTGAAGTTCAAATCTTCTTTTGGTATTGATATCGATTATGCCACCAACAAAAGTTATAATCCCCGTTCTGTTTATTCCGGTAGCCAAAAGAATGGAGAAGCCAAGAAAATCTCGAATAACACTTATACGTGGATTAACGAAAATATCCTAACTTATACGAATACATGGGGTGTACACTCTTTTACGGGTATGGTCGGATATACGCAACAGCAATCGGCCTATGATGGTTTTAATGCCGGTTCTTATGGTTTCTTGAATGATAATTTGCAGATGAATAATTTAGGATCGGGGACGACTTATACGGCTCCTGGATCTGAAGTTAAGAAATGGGCTTTGAATTCTTACCTGGCTCGTGTTAACTACACAGTGAATAATAAATACTTGTTGACTGCTTCTATCCGTGCAGACGGTTCATCCCGTTTCGGTTCGGATAACCGCTGGGGGTATTTCCCTTCTGCTGCTTTGGCATGGAGAGCTTCTGAGGAATCTTTTATTAAAGACTTGAATATCTTTAGTAATTTGAAACCTCGTGTAAGTTTCGGTATCACAGGTAACCAAGATGGAATTGGTACTTACCCTGCGTATGCTTTGTTGGGTTCGAATGGTTATGTGGCAGGTGGAGATAAGGTGACTGGCTATTATCCGTCGCAAGTTGCCAATACGAACCTGAAGTGGGAAACAACTGCCCAGTTCGATGCCGGTATCGATTTCGGCTTCTTTAATAATCGTTTGACTGTAGTTATTGATGGTTATTACAAGAAAACCCGTGATCTGTTGTTGAAAGTGAAAGTACCGGGGTCTTCAGGTTTCTCTTCCGGTCTGAAAAATATTGGAGAAGTCGAAAATAAAGGTTTTGAATTAGCGATCAATGCGACGCCGATAGAAGGTGATTTCACTTGGAATACGAGTTTGAACCTTACTTATAACAAGAATAAAGTATTGGATTTGGGTGATGTCTCATTTATTTATCCGAGTCAGCCAGGCCAGGATGAAACCGGAATACATTTGGGGCGTATCATACAGGTCGGACAGCCTTTAGGAACGTTCTACGGATATGTGTATGACGGACTTTTCAGTACGACGGATGACATAGCATCTTCTGCGCAGCCGACAGCTAAACCTGGCGATATCCGCTATAAAGATATTAGTGGCCCGGATGGTGTTCCTGACGGAGTGATCAACGATCTTGATCGTACGATTATCGGTTGTGCACAGCCAAAGCTTTTTGGAGGATTCAATAACACGTTCTCTTACAAAAATTTTGATTTGAATGTAAATACGATTTTCACGATCGGAAATGACGTTTATAACGGTACGAGAGTTACTATGGAGAATATGCAGGGATCAACAAATATGTTTGCTTCAACGATGAATTATTGGACGCCTGATAATCAAAATGCTCCGTTGCCACGTCCACTCCGTTCAAAGGCTGTAATGCGTGTTTCCAATCAATATGTGGAAAACGGTTCTTATCTGCGTTTCCAAAATATCACGTTAGGTTATAATGTGCCTACTGAATTTTTGAGTTTTACAAAGTATGTATCGGGATTACGGGTGTATGCTTCTTTGCAGAATTTCTTTACGATAACAAGCTATTTTGGTGATAATCCGGAAGTCAGCAAATATGGTCAGGATAACTTGGGAGCCGGATATGATGCATTCTCTTATCCGTTTGCAAAGTCAGTATTGTTTGGTTTGAATGTTAAATTCTAAAAGAGTCTAAGTAGTTTATGAAAAAAATAGCATTTATAATATTGAGTTCGGTCATGATGAACTCATGTATGGATATGAATCTGATACCGGAGTCTAATCTGAGTCCTGAAAACTTCTTTAAATCCGAAGAGGATGCAACAGCTGCTGTTTATGGAACGTATTCGGTTTTTACCGATAATGATATTTATAACCAGTTTTGGGAAGTATTGCAGAGTCAGGGTACTGATGATTGCGAGTGGAGTGGTGGGCGCACGACGACTAACCTGGACAAAAATGCTTTAGATAAATTTGAGTATGATGGGAATACGAATTTAGTTTACTCCGTTTGGATTAAGCACTATGTGGCAGTTAACCGCTCTAACTTCGCGATAGAAAATATTTCGAATATGGGGAGCGAACAGATAAGAGATGATGTCAGGAAGCGGCTGATCGGAGAAGCTAAGTTCCTGCGGGCGTTGGCCTATTTTAATTTGGTTCGCATATATGGAGGAGTCCCTTTAGTATTGAAGCAAACCACTTCGTTGGATGGCTTAGAAGTTCCCCGGAATACAGTTGACGAATGTTATGAACAGATTATCTCGGATTTGCAAGAAGCAAAATCTGTTCTTCCTGCTATCGGGCAACTTCCAGAGGGATATTTAGGACGGGCAACAAAAGGGTCCGCCTCTGCTATGTTGGCAAAAGTTTATTTGACCCGTGAAGATTATCAGAATGTAGTGAAGGAGACGTCGGAAGTGATGCAGATGGGATATAAATTATGGAAGAATTATGCTGATAATTTTGATGTGGAAAAAGAAAATGGACAGGAATCTATATTTGAAATCCAGTATAAGCGGAATACTCCGGGTGTGTCGGGTAGTAATTACAACGGATATTATCGTCCTCCGTTTGTCAATATAAATGGTTGGGTCGGATATGGAGATGATCCAGTGACACGTAATCATTATGAATGTTACGAGGAAGGTGATTTGCGTCGGGATGTAAATGTGCGTCTTTATACGAAGGAAGAGTATCCGAATATGTCTTCCAATTATGAGTTTCCTTGTTATGTAAATAAATTTCAGGATCCTTCGCCGTTGGCCGTAAGATCTCAAGGAGGAGAAAATAATTATCCGATATTGCGTTATTCGGACGTCTATCTAATGCGTGCGGAAGCCTTGAATGCAATAAATACTTCTGATGCAGAGGCGTATGAGTGCTTAAATGTCATACGTCGTAGGGCTTTTGGACTTAATATGAACGAGGCTTCTGCTATTGATATTAAGCTAGGATTGAGTAAAGAAGATTTCTTGGATATAATTCTTTTGGAACGTCGTAAAGAATTTGCATTTGAAGGACAACGTCGTTTTGATTTGGTACGTACGCATAAATTGAAGGAAGCCATGATGGCGCAGAATCCGACTATTGGTGCTGTGGTAGAGGAAAAACATTATCTGTTGCCTATACCTGTGACAGAATTGGATGCAAATAAGTTATTAGAGCAAACTCTGGGATGGTAAATTAAGTATTATATGAAGAGAAGAAGTTTTATCAGAAACATAAGTTCTTTAGGTTTGGCATCTGTAGCAGTGGGAACATCTTTTGCTGCAGAAACTCCTCAAAGTAACAGTTTGCCGGGAAAATCGAAAATACCGGTATATGATGGGTGGGACGTAATAGTTGTGGGGGGAGGACCTTCGGGATGTGCTGCGGCTACGGCTGCGGCACGCGAAGGTGCCAAAACTTTGTTAATGGAAGGAACTGGAGCCTTAGGTGGAATGGGGACTTCTGGCTTACTGAATGCGTGGTGCCCTTTTACGGATGGTGAGAAGATTATTTATAAAGGAATTGCGGAACGGGTTTTTTCCGAGTCAAAGAAAGGTGTTCCTCATATTCATTATGATAATTGGGTGCCTATAAATGGTGAATATCTGAAAGTCGTGTATGACGATTTGGTAACCTCTGAGGGCGTATCTGTTCTTTTTTTCACAACAATGGCTGCTGTCGAAATGAAACGTAAGGGGGTTGTCGATGCAATAGTTGTTGCTAATAAAGCAGGATTGTCAACTTACAAAGCTAAAGTATATATTGATTGTACAGGCGATGGTGATCTTGCGGCTTGGGCTGGTGCTGATTTTGTAATAGGAGATGAGAGTGGTTCCGTTCAAGAAGGTACTTTGTGCTTTACCTTGTCGAATGTCGACCCTTATGAGTTTTCTTTAATAGGGAATGTCCATACTAATCGGAAGGATGGTCCGATTCATTCTATTTATGGTAACCCTAAATACCCATTGGTGAAAGATAAGCACATGAATGACAAGTTAATCGGACCGGGTATCTTAGGATTCAATGCCGGTCATGTGACTGTTGATAGTACAGATCCAGTATCTTTGACTGAAGCAATGATAAAAGGACGTAAATTGGTAAGACAGTTACATGAAGGATTGGTCGAGTTTGAACCAAAGTCATTTGGTGCTTCTTTTTTGGCAAGTACGGCTAATTTGATGGGAATCAGGGAAAGTCGCCGGATAAAATGCGATTATACATTCACATTGGAAGATTGGCTCGCTCGTAAGGAGTTTGAGGACAGTATCGGACGTAACTGTTATTATATTGATGTCCATAAACAGGATGCAACCGTGTATCCTCGCTATAAGAAAGGAGAATCTCATGGAATCCCCTTTAGTTGCCTGACTCCTGCAGGTTTGAAAAATGTTATGGTTGCAGGACGTTGTATCTCGACGGATTCTTATGCTCATGGTAGTCTGCGTGTGATGCCACCGTCGCTTGTAACAGGCGAAGCAGTTGGTGTTGCTGCCGGTCAGATTTGTAAATCTAAATCTCCTGATATTCACAATGTCGATATTCAGCAGTTGAGAAAAAGGTTGAAAGAAGTCGGTCAGTTGATCTGATGTAAGTGGATACCCGTCTGTTATTTCCTGGTTTAAAAGGATCGGCAGACGGGTATATTATGTCTTGGATCGAGGATATATATCGATAAAATATTTGTACATACTGTTTTAAAGTTTTAATTTGACTATTGTAAATATGAAACAAATCGTTCTGATTCTATTTTTATGTATTGCAGGCTGTTCTTTTGTATGGGGGCAGGATGTAAATTATTATCGTAATCCTGATAGGATTTATCTGGATTCAAAAGATGGACACCAAGGTGCATTCCTTTGGAAAATGAAGAAGGCCGGAGATGTTACAGCTGGTGCGGAAGCCGTGTCGAAGCCCGGATATGAGACAGGTGACTGGATGCCGGCAGTTGTTCCGGGTACTGTACTTAATTCTCTTGTATATAACAAAGTATATCCCGAACCTTATTATGGATTGAATAATAAACTGACAAGTAATGTCATTCCGGACTTGTCTGTTGCCGGACGTGATTTTTATACTTATTGGTTCCGTACCGATTTTGTCGTTCCTGCTGATTATAAGGGGAAAGTCGTTTGGTTGCAGTTGGACGGGATTAATTATCGGGCGGAAGTCTGGGTGAACGGTCATTTATTGAGTAATATTTCCGGTATGTTTATTCAGGATTATGTGGATATAACAGAGTTTGCTCGTATTGGCGAAACGAACGCTTTAGCTGTGAAAGTCTATCCAGTCGATATGCCTGGAACTGTCAAACAAAAACAGTGGGGAGCTATAGGAGAATTTCATAACGGTGGTGACGGGAATATAGGGCTGAACACGACGATGCTGATGTCTGTCGGTTGGGACTTTACTTTCTTGGACGGTATACGTGACCGGAATACCGGCATTTGGAAAAGCATATCGTTGTATGCTACTGACAAAGCTGCGATCCGCAATCCGTTTATTCGTTCTGAACTTGCCAAGCCGGGATATGATAAAGCCGAGGAGACTGTCTCTGTCGAGGTTATTAATCCGACGACGGGGTCGGTCAAATGTGTCGTTGCTGGTGAAATAACAGGTGAAAATATTCGTTTTTCAAAAGAGATAAGCCTTTTCCGTGGAGAAACTCGTGAAATAGTCTTTACCCCGGAAGAATTTCCGCAGTTGAAAATTGATAATCCTCGGTTGTGGTGGCCGTTGTTTAAAGGTAAACCGGATTTGTATGAATTGAAGATGACAGTTTCTGTTAAAGGGCAAGTTTCGGATTCGTTGAAGACTCGTTTTGGTATTCGCGAAATTACATCGGATCAGAATACACCAGACAAATCCCGTCAGTTTTATGTCAATGGCAAGAAGATCTTTATCCGGGGAACGAACTGGATACCGGAAGGAATGTTGCGGCATTCGGATGAACGTACTTATGCAGAATTGCGCTATACCAAACAATCCGGTGTTAATTTGGTGCGTATGTGGGGAGGCGGTATTGCAGAATCCGACTACTTTTTCCAATTGTGTGACGAAATGGGACTGTTGGTCTGGCAGGAATTTTGGTTGACAGGCGATACGAAACATCCACACGACCAAGCTCTTTATTTGGCAAATGTGGAATCAACGGTAAAACGTTTACGGAATCATCCTTCTCTGGCTTATTATGTTTCTTCTAATGAAAGTACGGAAGTGGTGGGTGCAAAAGATCTGATTATGAAATTGGATGGTACACGCGGTTATCAGATGCAATCGGAATGTGATGGTGTGCATGATGGCAGTCCCTACAAGCAAGTGAATCCGATGCAGCATTATGAGAATACGGCCTCGCCACGTGGAAGCCGTGTGGATGGTTTTAACCCAGAGTATGGAGCGCCAACGTTGCCGACCCTTGAAACTTTACGGGAGGTGATGGATGAGAAGGATTTATGGCCGATCAATAAAGAGGTTTGGGATTATCACGATGGGGGAGGCTTCCATTTAATGTCCACTATGTATAAAGATCTTGTCAATAATTACGGAACCTCGCAGTCGATAGAAGAGTTTGCTAAAAAAGGCCAGTTGGTAGGAGCAATGAATTCAAAGACAATTTGGGAGGTTTGGAATTATAATAAGCTGGACTATGGGGATCGCTATTGTTCAGGGTTATTAT
Organism: Parabacteroides sp. merdae-related_45_40; assembly: GCF_001915675.1. Taxonomy (NCBI): domain Bacteria; kingdom Pseudomonadati; phylum Bacteroidota; class Bacteroidia; order Bacteroidales; family Tannerellaceae; genus Parabacteroides; species Parabacteroides sp. merdae-related_45_40. Next base: position 30,682 of record NZ_MNQY01000129.1, read on the forward strand.
TCTGGTATCATAATTGTCCGGTACGCCAGGTATGTGCCCGTATGTGGGATTGGTCGTTGGAACCGACGGCTTCACTATATCATACTCAGAATGCATTGGAGCCTTTACATGCGCAGTTTGATTATTTGAAGAATACGGTTTCGGTATGTAATGATTATTATCGGTCTTTTAAAAATTATAAGGTCAAGGCTGATGTATATGATTTGAATAGCAAGAAGGTCTTTTCTTACTCTCAACGGATTGATATCGGTGAAGATGAGGTGCTGAATGATTTGTTTAAAATCGATTTTCCATCAGATATAACCCCTGTGCATTTTATCCGGCTTGGTTTGTCGGATGAAAAGGGAAAAGAAGTAGCGTCTACGTTCTATTGGCGTTCCAATGCCGCTTATGAAGGAAAGGAAACTTTAACAGGACCAACCTCTTCCGGTTTTGAATCTCTGAATGATATGCCAACGGCCCGGCTTCAGACGAAGTACAAAACGAAAGAAGTTGATGGGCGGTATTATATTGAAGTTTCGTTGAAGAATACTTCTTCCCGGATTGCTTTCTTTATGCAACTTCAATTCCTGGATAAAGCGGGCAAGCCTGTTCGCCCTTCGTTCTATACGGATAATTTTTTTTCGTTGTTGCCAGGTGAAACGAAGCAGGTATTTATTGATACATCTGTGGATAAAGTTACAGAAGGCGAGTTTTCATTAACTGTCGGCGGATGGAATGTACAGCAGAAAAAATATAAGTTGTAATAGTTCATATTATATATAGGGTAAAGGCGGAATGTGAAGTGCGAGAATAAAGTACTTTTACATTTCGCTTTTGTCGTATTTATGGAAGGACCACTTTATAGTGTTTTTGATAGTTGGCGGAATGTATTTGTAAAATGTACATTCCAGAGAGATTGGTGAACGGAATAAAAACTTTGATATATCCTGCTTCCGGGATATTTTGCAGGTGCAGTTGGCCGTCTTTTATGAAAAAACGGAAATTCTCTGTATTGGGGAGCTCTATCTCTGTGCTTTGTTTGT
>NZ_MNQY01000129.1:31797-70532 GCF_001915675.1 Parabacteroides sp. merdae-related_45_40
GTGCTGTTGGACGATATTTTCAACTCGGTCGGTGAGGATGCTTTTACAAAGAAGGCGGCGAAAGGAGGGAGGGCATAGTTGCTATTAAGGGAATAGGTTTTATAACCGTTTCCGTCATATACATAGATATTTCCATCCAAAGCCTTGTTTTTTTCGATTTGGGTTAATGGAAGTAGTGCGGGGAATGGATTGCCGCACAAATACCAGCCGTGGTTTTCTTGATTGCCTGAAGAACTGTCGGAATTTAAAGGAATTGCAATAGCTCCTATATTGGCAAAATTTTCGGGGATGTCGCCGGGTCGAGATGAAAAAGATAAAGTTCGGTTTGTTGTTTTCTCGTCTAATGCGATCAGGTAACCTTTGTTTTTTTCGAACAGGGGGACATTATCGGGACGGATGGGCACGACTTCCCAATTTCCGGCAGATTGGTTGGACGATGCCCGCTTGTCTCCGTTGTAGGATTGGACATAAAAATAGTTGCCTCCGTCGTTAGGCGTAGCATCCTTTTGTTCGAAGTGGAGGTCGATGCCAGGCGGATAAACGTCGAAAGGAAATGAGATAAAATACCATTTGCCGGGTTCTTCAAAAGTTTTATGGAAGGTGATACGGCCGGAAAGAAGTATTGTCCCTCCTGAATGGAGAGAGGCTTTGTTTTCGTATAGGTCCAAATTCTGTAGGATAAACAGGCTGCCAGGATTGATCTCCAGTGATCCGGAATGAATGGCGATATCTTTGCAATACGTATCTGTTGTTATACTTACATTCCCTTTTATGAGCGCATTCCTGTGGCGGAGTGGAGGAAGATGCGACCAAAGGGTTGTGTCGTTCCAGTTTCCGATACCAGAGAATAGAGAATATGAAGGGATGTCGCCATAAGCAAAAACGCTATCGGTCATATAATATCCATTCTGTGTATTGACTTTTTTGTTTGTCGTTATAGCAAAAGAGCTTGGATTGCTTCCGATTGTAAGATATCTGTAACCCATGTAATCTTTACCTTGTTCAGGAGTGTTTCCTGTTATGACTTCATCGGAATTATTACGGTGAACGTTAAATAATAACAACTCACCGGGTTCTAGTTTGAGTCCGGCAATATGTGATACGATTTTTACATTTGTATAATTATTAAGCGAGAAGGGGTGAAAAATGATTCCGGAACCGACAGGTATCTTTATCGTATGTTTATCTTGGACAAGGGAGGAATTAACAGTCAACGTATATCCCCAATTATCCCATTCTGAATCTCCGAATGTCTGCAATCTGAGCGTATCCGAAACAAGCCTATTTTCATCGCTATCGACAAAACTTTCCCATGAGGATGGATTGGAAACTTGTGCCTGGAGCGGATAAGCTGCACCGAAGAATAAAATCTTTACAAGTACATACTGAACAAAATGTATAACTTCCTTTTTCATAGTTAATACTATTTTGGTTTGATATTATGGGTACAAATATACTAAAATAATTGAATTTACTATCTTTGCCGTATGAAAGAATTTATTATATCTGAAGCACAGACAGAAAAGGCTGTTCTCGTAGGACTGATTACTCCTGAACAGAATGAGCAGAAAGTGAAGGAATATCTGGATGAATTGGCCTTTTTGGCCGATACGGCAGGTGTCGAAGCTGTGAAACGTTTTTATCAGAAACTGGATTATCCGAACTCCGTGACCTTTGTCGGTTCCGGCAAGTTGCAGGAGATAAAGGAATATGTGGTGGAAAACGAGATCGGGTTGGTGATATTCGATGACGAACTTTCCGCCAAGCAATTGCGTAATATCGAGAAAGAGTTGCAGGTAAAGATTTTGGACCGTACGAATCTGATCCTGGATATCTTCGCCCGTCGTGCACAGACTGCTCATGCGAAGACACAGGTGGAATTGGCGCAATATAAATATATGTTGCCTCGCCTGACTCGTTTGTGGACACACTTGGAGCGTCAGCGTGGCGGTGTCGGCATGCGTGGACCGGGTGAAACTCAGTTGGAAACGGATAAGCGTATCATCCTGGATAAGATATCCAAGCTGAAACGGGACCTGGTCGAGATCGATAAGCAAAAAAGCGTGCAGCGGAAGAACCGCGGAAAGATGGTCCGCGTGGCACTGGTCGGTTATACCAATGTCGGAAAGTCCACATTGATGAACCTGCTTAGTAAGAGCGAAGTGTTTGCCGAGAACAAACTGTTCGCGACACTCGATACGACTGTCCGAAAGGTGATTGTCGACAATCTGCCTTTCCTGCTGTCCGACACGGTCGGCTTTATCCGTAAGTTGCCGACCGAACTGGTCGAATCTTTTAAATCGACTTTGGATGAGGTGCGTGAAGCGGACTTGTTGGTGCATGTCGTCGATATTTCTCATCCGACGTTTGAAGAACAGATCGAGGTGGTGAACCGTACCTTATCGGAAATCGACAAGACGGAGAAACCGATGATTATGGTGTTCAATAAGATCGATGCTTTCACTTTTGTCCCGAAGGATGAAGATGACCTGACTCCGCGTACACGTGAGAATATCGATTTGGACGAATTGAAACACACTTGGATGAATAAGATGCAGGATAATTGTATCTTTATCTCAGCCAAGAAACGGACGAATATCGATGCACTCAAAGCCTTGCTGTACGAGCGGGTGAAACAGATTCATATTACTCGTTTCCCTTATAACGATTTTCTTTTCCAACAATATGATGAAGAATGAGTGAAGGATATTTAAGGCATCTGCTATCGGAAGAAATTGCAGATTTGGAGAAGAACGGCTGTACGGCCGATAATTGGGAAAACATAAAGGTCGCCAGCCCTTTTCATGCCGAACACGTTTGTAATGTTCATTTTTCAGGGAATGTGGCATTGGGCCTTTTTGAAAAGGAATTTACTCTTCCGGGAGGGGTGAAGAAACATAGCGGTATCCGGAATGCAACTTTGCATAATTGTGAGATCGGCGATAATACGCTGATTGAAAACGTGCACAATTATATTTCCAATTATTTCATAGGCGATGATTGTTTCATACAGAACGTGAACGTGATGTATGTAGAAGGAAGGTCCTCTTTCGGGAACAATGTCGAAGTGTCCGTACTGAATGAAACGGGAGGCCGTGAAGTACCCATTTATAATGGCTTGTCTGCATCATTGGCCTATCTGATAGCTTTATATCGTCATCGGCCGGCTTTAATACTGCGTTTGCAGGCGATGATTGCCGATTTTGCCGAACGGCAGACTGGCAACTATGGTTTTATCGGCAACCATGTGAAAATAATCAATACAGGGACTGTGCGCAATACTGTGATTGCCGATTATGCAACGGTCGAAAACTGTACCCGTCTCGATAACGGTACGGTCAATAGCAATGCGAATGCTCCGGTGTATATTGGCGACAGCGTTATCGCGGAGGATTTTATCATTTCTTCGGGGGCTGTGGTTGCCGATGCCGCCAAGATTATCCGTTGTTTTATCGGGCAGGCGTGCCATGTGACTCATAACTTCTCTGCGCATGATTCACTTCTGTTCAGCAACTGCGCTTTTGAGAACGGAGAGGCTTGTGCTATCTTTGCAGGATCTTTTACTGTGTCGATGCATAAGAGCAGCCTGCTGATTGCCGGCATGTATTCGTTTCTGAATGCCGGAAGCGGCTCGAACCAAAGTAACCATATGTATAAGCTGGGCCCCATCCACCAGGGTATTGTGGAGAGAGGTTCCAAGACGACCAGTGACTCCTATATCCTGTGGCCTGCGCGTGTCGGGGCTTTCTCTCTGGTAATGGGGCGCCATCACCATCATAGCGATACGTCGGACATGCCTTTTTCTTATCTGATAGAGAAAGACGATGAGACTTACTTGGTTCCCGGTGTAAACCTGCGTAGCGTCGGTACGATCCGCGATGCGCAGAAATGGCCGAAGCGTGATAAGCGTACCGACCAGCAACGGCTGGATATGATCAACTACAACTTGCTGAGTCCGTATACCATCTACAAGATGATGAAAGCTGTCGGAATCTTGAAGAACCTGCAAGAGTTGGTGGGTGAGACATCCGAAGTCTATTATTATCAAAATACTCGTATCAAAGGTTCCTCTTTGCGTACGGCCCTCAATCTTTATGGTATGGCAATCAATAAATTCTTGGGGAACTCCTTGATCAAGCGCCTGGAAGGAACGGATTTCTGTTCTATGGAAGAAGTCTAGTCACAGTTGAAACCGACTTCTTCAGCTGGTCGTGGGGAATGGCTGGATCTTTCCGGGTTGATCCTTCCTCGTGAAGAATTGGACGGGTTGATCGAGAAAGTTGAAGAAGGCAAGATAACTTCGCTTGAGGCGATAGAAGAGTTCTTTGCAGCCATGCATTCCAATTATTATGATATGGAATGGACATGGGCGTATGATATGCTGGAGGAGTATTACGGTGTGAACCTGTCATCAATATCGGCAGCACAGATCGTCGATCTTGTCCGCCGCTGGCAAGACTCGGTGATCGGATTGGATAATCTGCTTTATAAAGATGCGAAGAAAGAATTCTCCCTTACTTTCATGACCGGTTTCGGTGTGGATGGTTCGGATAAAGAGAAGCAGGAAGATTTCGAAGGTGTGCGCGGTGCATTCGAGAGCAATCCCTTTGTCACGGCAGTCAAAGAGCATATTGTTGTCAAAAGGGCTTTGGGCGATGAGCTGATCGAACGCATGGAACGGCTGTTCTAATCCCGCGGCTTGCTACGTGGATGATGTTCGAGTATCTCTTTCCGCAGGAACTGGCGGTCGATATGCGTATAGATTTCGGTGGTGGTAATCTTTTCATGTCCCAGCATCTCCTGGATAGCAAGCAGGTTGGCTCCCCCTTCCAACAGGTGGGTGGCGAAAGAATGGCGGAACGTATGCGGGCTCACGTTCTTTTTGATACCGGCCATTTCTGTTTGCTGCTTGATGATATGAAAAACCATGATCCGCGACAGAGCCGTTCCTCGCCGGCTCAGGAACAGGATGTCTTCGAATCCCTTTTTCACCGCGACATGGTTGCGGTCATACAGGTAGTTCTTGATCTCCTTGATAGCTGTTTCCGAGATGGGGACCAGGCGTTGCTTGCTCCCTTTCCCTTCCACCTTGATGAATCCTTCGTCGAAATAAACATCCGTGAAGCGTAGTGAAACCAACTCCGACACGCGCAGTCCGCAGCTATACAAGACTTCGAGCATCGCCCGGTTCCGTTGCCCCTCCGGCAATGTCAGGTCGATCGTGTCCAGGATGCTGTTAATCTCGTTGACAGTTAGGACTTCAGGAAGTTTCAGTCCGATCTTGGGCGATTCTAACAATTCGGTCGGATCAGTTGTTATATAATCGTCCAGGAACAGGAACCGGTAGAAAGATTTGATCCCTGAAATGATCCTTGCCTGTGAACGTGGGTGGATGCCGATATCATGTAGGCGGGCAACAAACTGTTGCAGGTCGTCATATGTGACATCCGCATACTTCTTGCCTTCGCTTTCGACGAAGTTTGTCAGTTTGTCGAGATCCGTCAGGTAAGCGTCTATAGAGTTGGCCGAAAGCGCTTTTTCCAGACGGAGGTATGTTTTGTATCGTTCTATTTTGTCATTCTCTCGGTGCATGAAACGAATTGTGATTTATGAATTATGATTTATGATTTACGGGGAAGTATGAGGAGCTGAAGGTTCGTCCGGTAAAATCTGCTCATGTAATGGATTTTACCCTAATGACTTAGCACCAATTCATAATTCATAAATTATAAATCATAAATCTTTACTATCTTTGCCGGATATTTCCTGTCCGTAAAAGACAGGGCAAAGGTAATAAATTACGGCAAAATGAAGAAAATTCAGATTATCAACGGCCCCAATCTTAATCTGTTAGGCAAGCGTGAACCGACAGTGTACGGAAATGCTTCGTTTGAAGGCTATCTGAGTGAGTTGCGTGCCAAGTATCCACAATGTGAGATTGCTTATTTTCAGAGTAACGTGGAAGGTGAGATGATAAACAAGATCCATGAAGTCGGCTTCGATTACGACGGGATCATTATGAATGCAGGCGCTTATACGCATACGTCCATTGCCCTCCACGATGCAATAAAAGCTGTAACGACTCCGGTTGTGGAGGTACATATTTCAAACGTACACGCCCGTGAATCTTTCCGTCATGTGTCCATGATTTCAGCCGCTTGCAAGGGGGTGATCTTAGGGTTCGGGCTGGATTCGTACCGTTTGGCGGTGGAAGCGGTGCTTCAATTGGCAATGGATAATTGACAATTAGGAAGAGATAGAAATTTGTTTAGGTAAAAAGAAGTTTAATAAAGGTTTGGCTCTTGGAGTTGAGGATTGGCTGTTTTTAAAATTGTCAATTGTCAATTGTCAATTGTCAATTTTAAAAAAGGGTTATATGTTAAAGCATACGAAGATTGTTGCTACAGTTTCCGACCAGCGTTGTGAGGTTGAGTTTATCGACGCGTTATACAAGGCTGGAATGAATGTCGTGCGCCTCAATACGGCTCACATGGCGGAAGAAGGTTTGACCAGAGTCGTTAATAATGTCCGTACGGTTTCCAACCGTATCGGAATTTTGATGGATACTAAAGGGCCCGAAGTGCGTACGACTGCTGCGCAGGCTCCCATCGAGTTCAAGACCGGGGAAATGGTTAAGATCGTGGGAAACCCGGAAGGGGAGACTTCGCATGATTGTATTTGTGTCTCATACCGGAATTTTGTCAATGACCTGACCGTCGGCAGCGATATCCTGATCGATGACGGGGATTTGGAACTGAAAGTAATCGATAAGAAAGACGATTTTCTGGTTTGCGAAGTGGAGAACGACGCGACCTTGGGAAGCCGTAAGAGCGTGAACGTGCCGGGTGTACGTATCAATCTGCCTTCCTTGACAGAGAAAGACCGTAAAAATATCCTGTGGGCGATTGAAAACGATCTGGATTTTATTGCTCACTCATTTGTCCGAAACAAGCAGGATGTAATGGATATCCAGCGCATTCTGGACGAACATAACAGCCCGATCAAGATCATTGCGAAGATCGAAAACCAAGAGGGTGTCGACAACATCGACGAGATCCTCGAAGTAGCCTACGGTATCATGATTGCCCGTGGTGACCTGGGTATCGAAGTGCCAGCCGAAAAGATTCCGGGTATCCAGCGTGTGTTGATCCGTAAATGCGTGGAAGTAAAGAAACCGGTTATCGTGGCTACCCAAATGCTTCACTCTATGATCAGCAACCCGCGTCCTACGCGTGCCGAAGTGACGGATATCGCCAATGCGATCTATTACCGCACGGATGCCTTGATGTTGAGCGGTGAAACAGCCTACGGAAAATACCCTGTCGAAGCTGTCCAGACGATGACGAAGGTAGCCCGTGAGGCAGAAAAGACGAAACTTGCAGCCAATGATATTCGTGTCCCTATCGAGGGTAACGACTTGGATGTTACGTCTTTCCTTGCAAAGCAGGCTGTGAAATCATCTTCCAAACTGCATGTAAAAGCTATTATTACAGATAGCTATACCGGCCGTACGGCTCGTTACCTGGCTGCATTCCGCGGTACTTCCACCGTGTTCTCGATCTGCTACAATCCCCGTGTCATGCGTATGCTGTCCCTTTCTTACGGTGTCTGGGCTGTTCACCAGCCTTATAACGACAGTCGCCGCGGCTATTTCTATGATGCGCTGAACGAGCTGATCAAAAGCGGACGCATCACCCGTAACGACATGGTGGCTTACCTGAGCGGCAGTTTCGGTGAAGGTGGCGGTACGAGCTTCCTTGAAATTAATAATGTAGGGAAGGTATTGGACGCCGGAAGTAATTATCAGTTGCCGACGTTTAAGGAATAAACAAAGATTTATGGTTTATGATTTATGATTAATATCCCAGCAAGCAAATCATAAATCATAAATCATAAATCATAAATCATGAAGATGACAATAGACGAATATATCCTTTCTCATAGTGACGAAGAAGGTGCACTGCTCTCGGCCCTGAACCGGGATGCGAATGTGAACCTGCTTCGTCCGCGAATGCTGTCGGGGCATCTGCAAGGGCGGATATTGAAGATGTTTTGCCGGATGCTTCGTCCCCGCCGTGTGCTTGAGATCGGTACTTATACAGGATATGCTACTCTTTGTATGGCGGAAGGGCTGGAAGAAGGGGCTTTGATCCATACGCTTGAGATCAACGACGAAATGGAAGACTTCATCATGAAATACCTGAAACAGTCGCCCCATCAGGATAAGATACGGGTGCATTTCGGCGATGCCCTCGATATTATCCCGGCGCTCGGTGAAACCTTCGACCTTGTTTTTATCGATGCCGACAAGCGGTTGTATTCGGAATACTTCGACCTTGTTTTCCCGATGGTGCGTGCCGGCGGCTTGATTCTTGCCGACAACACGTTGTGGGACGGTCATGTGGTGGAGGAGCATCCTAAGGATAAACAAACACTCGGTATTCTTAGTTTTAATGATAAAATCAAAGAAGACCCGCGTATTGAAAAAGTTATCTTACCTTTGCGTGACGGCCTTACGATGATCTGGAAAAAATAAAAAAGCAAGAAATTATGGAAAGTACAAGATTAAGTAAAATAGAGCGTCTCCTGCAAAAGGAGTTGAGTGATATCTTTCAGAAACAGACACAGGCTATGCATGGTATCCTGATCTCTGTCAGTGTGGTACGTGTAAGCCCCGATTTGAGTGTGGCACGTGCTTACCTGAGTATCTTCCCGTCCGACAAGTCGAAGGAAATGCTTGAGAATATCCGGGCGAATACGAAAGCCATCCGCTTTGATCTCGGACAGCGCATCCGGAAACAGGTCCGCAAGATTCCTGAACTGACATTCTTTATCGACGATTCCCTGGATTATATCGAAAATATTGATAATCTGTTGAAAAAGTAAAAGAATACCGCGTTGAACTTCCCGTTTTATATAGCCCGGCGTTACCTTTTCTCGAAGAAATCCCACAATGCCATCAATATCATTTCGATGGTGTCTGTTTGTGGAGTGGTGGTCGCTACAATGGCCCTGGTGTGTGCGTTGTCTGTATTGAACGGGTTTGTCGGGCTGGTTTCTTCGATGCTCGGCAATTTCGATCCGGAGCTGAAGATTCAGCCTGTACATGGAAAGGTGTTCGATCCGACTCTTCCGGCTGTCCGGGAAGTGAAGGAGTTGCCTGAGGTCGCTTTGTTTTGCGAAGTGCTCCAGGATAATGCGCAGGTCCGCTATCGGGATCGCCAGATTACCGCGACGGTCAAGGGTGTAGATGATACTTTCGGCCGTCTGACGCGGATAGACAGTATTTTAGTCGATAGCCGGGAAGGTTCCTTTGTCCTGTCCGACGAAGTGGCCAATTACGCCAACTTGGGTGTCGGAACGGCTTTTTCTTTGGGGGTGCGCCCTAATTATGCCGATCCTTTGGAAATTTACGCTCCCAAGAGGAATGAGAAAGTCAATCTCGCCAACCCTGTCGCCTCCTTGAATTTGGAATATGCTTTTGTCGGCGGCGTATATGCCACTAACCAGCAGATGTATGACGAGAATTTCGTCCTGCTGCCTTTGCCGATGGTCCGCTCTTTGTTCGATTATGAAAAGGAAGTCTCGGCGATAGAGTTGTCATTGGTTCCCGGTGCAGACATCAATTCGGTCAAAAGCTGTATAAAATCACTCTTAGGCGATGATTTCTCGGTCAAGGACCGCTATGAACAGCAGGAAGCCTCTTTCCGGATGATGCAGGGGGAGAAGTGGATGATCTTTCTGATCCTGTGTTTCATTCTGATCCTGGCTCTGTTTAATGTGATCGGTTCGCTTTCCATGCTGATGATAGAAAAGAAAGAGGATGTCCGTACGTTGCGGAATATGGGTGCGGACGACCGTCTGATTCGTCGTATTTTCCTTTTCGAGGGTTGGATGATTTCCGGTCTCGGCGCTTTGATCGGTATCGTTATCGGATTGGCCCTTTGTTTGTTGCAACAGGAGTTGGGTATTATCAAATTAGGTCAGGCAGCCGGCTCCTTTATTATCGATGCCTATCCGGTCCGTGTCGAAGCCGGTGATATCCTTATTGTCTTTATAACCGTCCTTTCCATCGGCTTCCTTGCCGCCTGGTATCCTGTCCACTATCTAGGGAAGAAATGGCTTACCCGATAATCATTGAAAGATAAGATATTACAAAAAGATTGCGGTTCGTTGCCCATTCATAAATAATATGTATATTTGTGGATGAACTAATAAAACAGTAACTATGAAAAAGGAAGGGTCGGATCTGAAAATCATGGAAGAGATGGAAAGAAAAAAGTTGCAGGACAGGTATATTCGCTTCGATTGGGCCATTAAGCGTCTGTTGCGCCAGAAGGCCAATTTCGATGTGCTCGACGGTTTCCTGACCGTCATGCTGAACGAAGAAATCAAGATCGTCGAAATCCTCGAAAGCGAAGGCAACCAGGAAAGCGCCGACGACAAGTTCAACCGCGTCGACATCAAAGCCTTGAACAGTAAAGGCGAAATCATCCTCGTCGAAATCCAGAACACACGCGAACTGCATTATTTGGAACGCATCCTCTACGGCGTAGCCAAAGCCATCACCGAACATATCTCGATTGGCGAAGGGTATGGGAAAATCAAGAAAGTCTACTCCATCAGCATCCTTTATTTCGATATTGGTATCGGGACAGACTATATCTATCACGGCCAAAATCATTTCGTCGGTGTACATACGGGTGACCATCTGCGTGTCAACACGCGTGAACGTGATGTGATCGTCTCGCATCTTCCCGCTGAAATCTTCCCCGAATATATCCTGGTCCGTGTAAACGAGTTCGACAAAGTGGCACTCACCCCTTTGGACGAATGGATCGAATACCTGAAAGACGGCACGATCCGTCCCGATACGACTGCACCGGGTCTGAAGGAAGCCCGCGAGAAGTTGAAATACTACTCCATGTCCCCTCAGGAACGCCTTATCTACGACCGCCATCTCGACGCCATCATGATCCAGAACGATGTGATCGACACGGCCAAATTAGAAGGGAGAATAGAGGGAAAAGCGGAAGGCCTTGCCGAAGGCATGCGTCAAGTCGCTTCGAGGATGAAAGATACGGGTGTAGACGTTGCTACCATAGTAAAGTGTACCGGCTTAAGCGAAGAAATAGTTTTGTCTTTGTAAGGGGTGTTCATTTCTTAATCTCTCATTATTTGTACGCAGAAGGCTTGGTTCTGAGAACTGAACCAAACTGCCTTTACTTCAACATACAATAGTATGACTGTTTGTGCTTTAGCGGGTGAATGCAGGTACTAAAAGTGCCTTCACCGCTTACGTCTGCCTTCACCAGAGATCAAGTCGGCTCCGGGAAGGTCCTATTTAAGTGACAATCGCCATGCTACTGTTGTCAAACAGCCTGCTCTTAGACCTTTTGCCTTTAGTCGAAAACCTTTTCGCCCTTGGTCAAAAGCCCTTTCGACACTGGTCAAAAACCTTTTCGACTAAGGGCGAAAAGGTAAGGAGTGGTAGTAATAGCTGTTAATGCCTGTGTATTTGTTGATTAATTGATATTGTAGCCTCCTTGTTTTTTACTTAAATGTGTGGATGTGAAACCGGGGAGGCATGGCCAACCCAAATCAGGACGAGACAGGGTGAAGGCAAATTTTTGAGGTGAAGGCAGTCCGGATGTCTGTCTTCACCTTTGTGTGATATGATAATCAAAAGGTTTCAAGGGGGGGGTGAAGCTGAAATGATTCATATCTGCCAATATGTGAACTTCGATGGTAAATTAGAAACGACCGTCATATCATCATGTTTCTTGTGTGAGGATTGGTGATATAATATACAGGTATGACAGTTGTTTCCGTTATATCATGTAGAGATCGATTTTGTTTATATATTTAATGTACGCATGTACATTAATTTCAGATATGTAGGGCTTTGGGGTAGTTCCTCTATAAATATCAGAGTTTGTCTCGTAAATAAGCATTTTCGTACAGGATAGCTTATCTTGTTGATAAGAAAGAATATAGAAAAGGAAAAAATATTAAGGAAAAGGATTGTCGGTTGAAAAGTTATGCGTATTTTTGCCAAGAGAAAATCGTACGCAATGGTATTTGATTATAAGATTTAGAAGACGTACGTGTTATTTGATTGATTTATTTACACTTTAGTATTAATATTAAATTATTTGATTATGAACAAAAAGTTTTCTACTCTTTTGGCAGGGGTTGCATTGTTAGGTGCGATGTCTGCTAATGCAGGGAATCCTGTAACATCTTTGCAGAAAACGGGTAATGGCTTGTATCAATTGAAAGCTGCTGGTGGAGTGTTAGCGATGACTCCGGAAGGTGCTTTGAAATTGGAAGCAACTACTGAATCTGCAAATTTAGCAAGTACATTGTGGTGTGTTGAAGTAACTGAAGAAGGTTACGGTAAAGCTCCTATCTTTGATTTTACAAACAAAGCTACCGGTCAGCGTCTGGATATCCAGTATGCTGGTACTCTGTTGGAAGGTTTGGCTGAAAAAACGCCTTCTTATACGGACGTAGAAACGGCAAATGATTCTACTCGTGTCGGTGGTGAAATCTCTGGTTGGGCATACTTGAACCAGTATACATCTATTCCGGCAGCAGAACAAGCTGGTAAGACATTGTATTCTTATTTTAAAGCTGACTCTGTAATCGGTTTGGTTGCTAACGGAACAAATATTCAAGTGAAGAAGTTAGGTGCAGCTGATGCTTATAAAGATGCAGCTGCTGGTTCTGAATTAACGACGTTTATTCTTCAAGAAGCCGATATGATTCGTTTGCAGGCTCCTGAAATCAATACAATTTTGGGGTTGCAAGCTGCGGATAAGGGGGTTGCTTTGACATTTACACCGGATGAACAGGGCGAAAAGGTTGCTGTCGCCAACCCGTTCAATGGAAAGAATGCTGGCAAATTCTTGGCTGAAGCTATTTCTGGTGATAATGATTATGTATTTGTGTTGACGGCAGATAGTTCTTATCTGCGTGTTGATACTGCTATCGTTAACGAAAGCGGTGAGAGATTCCGTGCATTTAAGTGGTCTGATCTGAGCTATGCTAAACGTCAGGCAAGTACTGCTGCTACAAAGCCGACTTCTGCTGCAGACTCTATTTCCAAAGTAACAGGTCTTTCAGATCAGTATAAGTTCGCATTCTCTTACTATCCTTCAAAAGATAGCTTGGTAATCCAGGTTAAATCTGCAATGGATTATGATCCGAAAACTGCTACTAATGGTTCTGATTGGATTGATGATGCTGCTGCAACTGTGCTTCCTACAGCTGCTGGTACGAAAGGTGAGAACAACTTTGTAACTGTTCAGGATTTGATCAAAGATAAAGTACGTATTGTAACTATCTATGACAAGAAGGAAACTGATATTTCTTTGGGTTATAAAGGCTGTGAAGCCGTTTACAACGGTCGTACTTCTGTTGAGGACGGTTTGTATTTCATCATGAATCAGAAGGGGCAATATTTGGCTTCTCCGATCCATGTAAATGGTGGCGAAGCTACTTGGGTAACAGTAAAGGCTGACGAACAGTTGACAGCTCATATGCCGGCTTATCAGTGGGTTGTGTTGAAAAAGAACACGGCTGATAAGGTAAAGGCTTATTCTCCTGTTACTATCACAAACCGTGAGTTCGCAACCGAATTGTCTGCTACAGCTCAACTGATGTTGAATGAAGGTGCTAAATATATGTATACTTCTGCTGCTACTAAAATTAATATCAAGGCAACGGACTCTTTGATCTTTGTACAAGTAAAAGATGCCGAAGGTGTTAAGGGTAATGCAGCTTTGATCGCTGAAGCTTATCAGGATTCACTGTTAGGTTATAAGAATATTCCGGACGCTAAGTTCTTATTGGATGAATATACATTCAAATATCTGCATCCGTATGCAACAGGCGAAAACAGCAAGTATTTAGCTAAGGGCGCTGGTAAAGATTCTTTGCTGAATGTATTGAACGGTAAAGATGCATTCCGTCTGATTGAAGACGAAATTGCTGATTATGGTTATACAGTAACAGCGGATGTTGCAAAACGTGTTGGCATCAAACAGTTGCGTAGAACAGAATATGCAATCTCATTGAAAGATGCTTATATGGACGAAGCTAAGGAAGACAAGTATGCAATGTCAGCTTACGCTGATCCTATCGATTATTTCTTCTTGAAAGAAAATAACCATTATGAAGGTGAATGCTATTATGCAATTGTGAAGGCTAATAGTAATGCAATTTCAGATGTTAAAGCTGGTGTAACGGATGATATTCTGGATGCAACAGTTAAGGTACAACCACTGGAAGAAACCAGAACTTCTGCATTTGCAATCAATCCTGATAAGACTCCGTTGTATCGTCGTTTCAATAATGCAAATCTTGGTGAAGCTGATGGCCGTGATACTTTGAGATTCTATGAAAACGTACGTCATGAATATCTGATGGACGAAAATAATAAGGAAGGTGGCTTGACAGACGAATTCGTTAACTATGTTGGTATGTGGACTGCAGACAAAGCAACAGGCTTGGCATTCCAGATTGATACAACTTGGGTAGTTCGTGGACGTGGCTATATCAAACCTCAGTACCTGATTTCTGTTGCTCATAATGATTTTGCAGGTATCGAAGGAACTCCTTGTACTGAAGATGGTCCGCATATTACACCTGACGGACAGATTACAGACGATCCTATGGCTTGTAAGCATGCTCATCCGGCTATCCCTGGATTCGAAAGAGCTAAATATATGGTAAGCTTCCAGGATTCTGTTGCAGTTTATGGTCAAGACAAACCGTATGCAGACGTAGCTGGTGGTTATACTCGCGTTGGTTTCGTTGAAGGTATCCGTGTTGCTGATACATTGTGGATCTTGCCGGCTCAATATAGAAGCGTGGCGTGGCTAACGACAAAGTAAACTTTGCAACTCTGCAAGCTTATAATGATTCTGTTGTGGCTAAGGGTCTGCCTGCTATCAAGAATCTGTTGACTGAAGATGTTCATAAGAACTACGTATGGTCATTCCGTTATGTACATCCTGAAAAGGCTAACAATGTAACAGAAGAAGGTCCTGAAAACTCATTCTTGTTCGAATCGAACATTTGGCCGAATTCTGCAACTACCGTTAATGAATCTATCGCTCCTACAGAAAAAGCTGCATGGCTGAAGATTCAGAATGGTTGTGTAGTTTTGACAGATGATAAATCTACATTCGCTAATGCTAAGACTGGTGGTGATGGTGCTTTGGTTTTCAATGTTGAGAATAAAGAAAACGATCAGTTGGCTACAGATAACGAAACTATTACAACATCAGAAGTAACAGTGATTGCTGGTAACGGAAACGTTCAGGTAGTTGGTGCTGAAGGCAAGAAAGTTGTTATCACTAACATCTTAGGCCAGACAGTTGCTAACACAGTTATCACTTCTGACAATGCTACAATCGCTGCTCCTCAGGGTGTAGTTGTAGTAGCTGTTGAAGGCGAAGAAGCTGTTAAGGCTATCGTTAAATAAGTTCGATGCATTTATTAATTAAATAAATCGATTGCTCCTCTTCTCGTGAGAAAAGAGGGCAGAAAACAAATAAGCCTTTCCGGTAGAAATATCGGAGAGGCTTTTTGTGCATATATACGAGTGGTATGATTGGGGAAATTTGAAGAAGTCGGAGCTGCTTATCTTCCGGAGAATGCGATATTTGAAAATAACCCTGTATAATCGTCCAAATACGCGATTCTGACAGGGTTTAGGGGTGTCAGAATGTGAATGTTTTTCCGACCTGTTGATAACTTTTTGTTACTTTTCCCATATATTTCTTGGCGGTTAAATTAGGAAATGTGTACTTTTACCCTCCAATAGGGTGATGTATGTGCAAATCAACCAACTACAGGCCCTTATTTTAAGGAAAAGTTTAACATGAAGTAGCGAAGAAATGGAAGAAAAAGAAGTCTGTTATCATGTGCCGGTAATGCTTCATGAAAGTTTGGAAGGACTGGACATTCAACCATCCGGAGTGTATGTCGATGTTACCTTCGGAGGTGGAGGACATTCGCGTGAAATCTTGAACCGGCTGAATGACGAAGGGGAGCTTTATGGATTTGATCAAGATGCCGATGCGGAGAAAAACATTCCGGCGGATTCCCGTTTTGTATTTGTCCGCAGTAATTTTCGTTACTTATATAACTTCATGCGTTATCATGGTGTAGCGGGTGAGGTCGATGGGTTGTTGGCCGACTTGGGCGTTTCTTCCCATCATTTTGATGACAAGGATCGCGGGTTCTCTTTCCGTTTCGACGGAGCGTTGGATATGAGGATGAATACACGGGCTGGACAAACTGCGGCGGATATTGTTAATACATATACGGAAGAACAGTTGGCAGACTTGTTCTATCTTTACGGAGAATTGAAAGTGGCACGCAAGCTGGCCTCCGTCTTGGTGCGCAGCCGCGAAATAAAGAAGATAGAAACGATCGCCGACTTTTTGGAAGTGATAAAGCCCTTTACGGGAAAAGATAAGGAGAAGAAATTCCTGGCTCAGGTATTTCAGGCCTTGCGTATCGAGGTGAATGATGAAATGCGTGCCTTGCGCGAGATGTTGCAACAGACGCTGCAAGTGTTGAAACCCGGCGGACGTCTGGTTGTCATCACCTACCATTCTTTGGAAGACAGGTTGGTGAAGAACTTCCTGAAGACGGGTAACTTTGAAGGAAAGGCGGAGCAGGACTTCTTTGGAAATATAAGATCTCCGTTTCGCCTGGTAAACAATAAGGTGATTGTTCCGTCGGACGAGGAGATCGAACGGAATCCCCGCTCCCGGAGTGCCAAGCTAAGAATTGCGGAGTTGGATAATAGAGTCTGATAACTTTCAACAGAAAAAGTATGGCAATGGAAACGAAACAGAAGGAAAAGAAGAAGGAGAATCGTTTTTCTTTTTTGTATATATTGGGGGGTGGGATCCTGAAAGAGGATTTCATTGTCAGGCATACGAAGATGATCGTGCTTGTTGTCGTACTGATATTCATATTTATCGGTAACCGATATGTCTGTATGCAGCGGTTGCGTGAAATCGACCGCTTACAACAGCAATTGCGCGATGTGCGGTTCGAGGCGCTGTCCATTTCTTCGGAATTGACAGGCAACAGCCGTCAGTCGCAGATTGAACTGTTGATAGAAGAACAGGGTATAGAATTGGAAGCGGCGAAGAATCCGCCGTATGAATTGTATAAGTAAAAGATGGCTGAAGAAGAGATCGGATCAAAAGAACAAGCTCCTAAGAGTAACCGGATTTTATTCTGTTACTTCTTTATCGTGCTGTTGCTCGGATTGGTAGCAATAGGCATCTTGGTGCGTGCCTTCGATACGGCTTTTGTGGAAAGGGAGACTTGGATGAAGGTGGCCGAGAGCCAGAAGCGTCCGAACCGCCTGATCTATCCCAGCCGTGGAAATATCTATTCTTCCGACGGCAAGCTGATGGCGACCAGTGTGCCTTGCTTTTATCTGTATATCGATTTCAACGCAGACTGCTATACCCATCCGACCAAGAAGTGGAACAGCTTGGATACGCTTCTGAAAAGTAAACATAACGAGATCGACTCCCTTTCTTTTTACCTTTCCCGCAAATTGAAAGACAGGACGCCTGTCGGATATAAGAATTACCTGCTGAATGGTCTGAAGAAGAAAAGCCGCCAGTTCCCCGTTTGTGACGGTAAAGTTTCCTATTCCGACTTGAAGGAAATAAAGAAATTCCCGTTCTTCCGTTTGGGACGGTTCAAGAGCGGCTTCTACACGCGGGAGATGGTCGAACGGCAGAAGCCGTTCGGGACATTGGCCTCCCGTACGATCGGCGACACGTTCCGCGATATCGATCCTAAAACAGGACTGACAAAGGGAAAGAACGGTCTGGAATTGCAATACGATACTTTGCTCCACGGCGTAGCCGGCCTGAATTCCGTACGTCGTCTCGGTGGAGGATGGACGAATGTCGTAGAGGTCGATCCGGTGGAAGGAATGGATATCCGCACGACGATCGACATCAATATCCAGGATATAGCCGAGAAGTCGTTGCTCGACATGCTGAAAAAGATCGACGCTGCATCGGGTACGGCTGTCGTCATGGAAGTCGCGACAGGCGAGGTGAAAGCCATTACCAACATGGGGCGTATTCGTGAAGGCGTCTACGGCGAGGATACCAACCATGCCGTGGCAGACGAAACGGAACCCGGTTCGACCTTTAAAGTCGCCTCCATCATGGTGGCGCTTGAAGATGGTGTCTGCCAGCCCGGCGATACGGTCGATGTCGGCAACGGTATCTATATGTATAAAGGAGCCCGTATGACGGATCATAATAACCATAAAGGCGGTTACGGCCGTATTTCGGTGGAACAGGCTATTTGGTATTCCTCCAATATCGGGGTGGCCAAGACGATCCTGAAAGGATATGAAAAGAATCCGACTAAGTATGTGGAAGGGCTTTACCGTATCGGTTTGAATGAAGACCTCCGTCTGGAAATCCCTGGAGCGGGCCGTGCTAAAATCCGCCGGCCGGACGACACTGTGCGCTACTGGTCGAAGACTGCTCTGCCGTGGATGTCTTTCGGGTATGAGACTCAGATCCCGCCGATTTATACGCTTGCCTTCTATAATGCGATTGCCAACAACGGTAAGATGGTGCGTCCGATCTTTACAAAAGAAATCATGCACAACGGCAAGACCGTGCAGAGCTTCTCTACTGAAGTGATCCGGGAATCCATTTGCTCGGAGCGTACGCTGAATATGATAAAGGATATGTTGTTAGGCGTAGTGGAAAAAGGAACCGGCAAGGCTGTCCATTCTGACTTTGTCCGTATTGCCGGTAAAACCGGTACGGCCCAGATCGCTTCGGGAGGTGTTTACCGCCAGGCTGGCCACCAGGTCGCCTTCTGCGGCTATTTCCCGGCCGACGAACCGAAATATTCCTGCATCGTCGTGATCCGTCAGCCGCGCAACGGCTATCCTTCGGGGGGCACGATGTCAGGCGGCGTAGTGAAGGCGATAGCCGAGAAGGTCTATGCCAGCCATATGTCATTCGATATCCGCGACATGGAAAAGGATTCATTGGCAGTGACGTTGCCGCAGCCGAAAGCCGGTGAACGGGGAGCGTTGGAATATGTTTTGGACAAACTCGATATAGAGGCCGATAACGACAGTATCGAAACCCAATGGGTGACGGCTAAGCGTGAGGACGGCAGGGAAGATGTGGAACTGAAAGATATCCCTATCCGCGAAGGATTGGTGCCGAATGTGATCGGCATGGGAGCGAAAGACGCCGTTTACCTGTTGGAAAGCGTTGGATTACGGGCTTCGTTGAATGGTATGGGGCGGGTATCTTCTCAATCCGTATCTCCCGGTTCACGGGTTTCGAAAGGACAAACTGTTTCATTAACATTAAAATAGGCTATGGAACTAAAAGAACTTATTCATCCGTTGGAAGTGCTTGAGGTCGTAGGAAA
This sequence comes from Parabacteroides sp. merdae-related_45_40, assembly GCF_001915675.1. Lineage (NCBI taxonomy): Bacteria > Pseudomonadati > Bacteroidota > Bacteroidia > Bacteroidales > Tannerellaceae > Parabacteroides > Parabacteroides sp. merdae-related_45_40. Next base: position 51,262 of record NZ_MNQY01000129.1, read on the forward strand.
CACCGACGTGGAGATCTCCGGTATTCAGTCTGATTCCCGTAAAGTGGAAAAAGGCTTTTTGTTTGTGGCAGTTCGGGGTACGACCGTAGATGGCCATGATTATATCCAAAGCGCGATCGGGAAAGGGGCTGCCGCAATCGTTTGCGAGGAAATTCCTGCTCTTTCGGATGAAGACATACAGGTATCCGAAAGCAAACCGGTTTTTATCCGGGTGAAAGATTCGGCGGATGCTTTAGGCAAATCACTTTCTGCCTGGTATGAGAATCCTTCGGACAATCTGATATTGGTTGGAGTGACCGGCACGAACGGAAAGACGACAATTGCGACGCTCCTGTACGAGATGTTCCGGAAGATGGGGCATAAAGTAGGATTACTCTCTACCGTTTGCAATTATATCGATGGCGAAGCAATCCCGACTGATCATACGACGCCTGACCCTGTCACCCTTCATAATCTGATGGCTCGGATGGTGGAAGCCGGTTGCGAGTATGCTTTTATGGAAGTCAGTTCGCATTCGATCGACCAAAAGCGTATCAGCGGCCTGTCGTTCAACGGAGGTATCTTTACCAATCTGACGCGTGATCACTTGGATTATCATAAGACAGTCGAGAATTACTTGAAAGCCAAGAAGAAATTCTTCGATGATCTGCCTGCTTCGGCTTTCGCACTTACGAATGCGGACGACAAAGCCGGTCTTGTCATGTTGCAGAATACGGCTGCCAGGAAGCTGACCTATTCGCTTCGCACATTGGCCGATTTCAAAGGAAAGATATTGGAATCCCATTTCGAAGGGACTGAAATGCTGGTTAACGGGCGTGAGGTGATGACACGCTTTGTCGGCCGTTTCAATGCCTATAACCTGTTGGCAGTGTATGGAGCTGCTGTTTCGTTAGGCAAAGATCCGGAAGAAGTGTTGGTGGTGTTGAGCGATCTGCATTCGGTTTCCGGTCGTTTCCAGACGATCCAGTCTCCATCGGGATATACGGCAATCGTGGACTATGCCCATACGCCTGACGCATTGACGAACGTGCTCAACAGCATCCATGAGGTGTTGAACGGCAACGGCCGTGTGATCACGGTCGTTGGCTGTGGCGGCAACCGCGACAAGGGAAAGCGCCCGATCATGGCGAAGGAGGCAGCCAAGTTGAGCGACCAACTGATCCTGACCTCCGACAATCCCCGTTTCGAGGAACCGGATGAGATCATTAAAGATATGGTTGCCGGCCTGAATGCTGCCGATATGGAACATACGCTCTGCATTACGGACCGTGCGCAGGCGATCAAAACAGCCACTATGCTCGCCAGGAAAGGTGACGTGATCCTGGTTGCAGGCAAGGGCCATGAAGATTATCAGGAAGTAAAAGGCGTGAAGCATCATTTTGATGACCGGGAACAGTTAAAAGAAATATTTAAGAGTTGAAAGGTGAAAGTTGAAAGTTATATTCAGCAGTATTTAACTTTCAACTCTCAACTTTCAACTGAAAAACGAAGTTTTTTATGTTGTATTATTTGTTTAATTATTTGGATCAGCTCGATTTTCCGGGGGCCGGTATGTTCAAGTATGTATCATTCCGTTCCGCCCTGGCATTGATCCTGTCCTTGTTCATCTCGACGGCTATCGGACGCCGTATCATCGACAAGCTGCAAATGTTGCAGATCGGCGAGACGGTGCGTAACCTCGGCCTGGAAGGGCAGATGAGTAAGAAAGGGACGCCGACGATGGGAGGTATCATCATTATCATTGCGATTGTGGTGCCGACCTTGCTTTGTGCGAAGCTGACCAATATCTATGTGATCCTGATGCTGGTGACGACCATCTGGTTAGGGGCGTTGGGATTTGCCGACGACTATATCAAGGTGTTCCGGAAGAACAAGGAAGGCATGCACGGCAAGTTCAAGATTATCGGACAGATCGGTCTGGGGTTGATCGTCGGCCTGGTGCTTTTTATGAGTCCGGATGTGGTAATCAAGGAGAACATGGAAGTGCGGCATGACAATGTGATCGAGGAAGTCCGTTACCATACGGTTGAAAAGAAGTCGACCAAGACGACGATCCCGTTTGTGAAGAACAACAATTTCGATTATGCGCAGTTGGTCAACTGGGCAGGCGAATATAAGGAAGAGGCAGCCTGGCTGGTCTTCGTCCTGATGGTGATCTTCGTGGTGACGGCCGTGTCGAACGGGGCGAACCTGACGGACGGCCTGGACGGTCTGGCGGCGGGAAGCTCGGCGATTATCGGGGTGGCACTCGGAATACTTGCGTATATGTCGTCGCACTTCGAGTTCGCCTCTTTCCTGAATATCATGTTCATTCCGGGGGCGGAAGAACTGGTGGTGTTTGCGGCTGCCTTTATCGGGGCAACGGTCGGATTCTTGTGGTACAATGCTTATCCGGCACAGGTGTTTATGGGGGATACGGGTAGCTTGACGTTAGGCGGTATCATCGCTGTATTCGCAATCATTATTCGGAAGGAATTACTGATCCCGATCTTGTGCGGCATCTTCCTGGTGGAGAATCTCTCCGTCCTTATGCAGACGTTCTATTTCAAATATACGAAAAAGAAATATGGTGAGGGACGGCGCATTTTCAAGATGGCTCCCCTTCATCACCATTTCCAGAAGCCCGGTAATGCGGGAATACAGGCTTTGATACAGAAACCTTTTAACGTGGTGCCCGAATCGAAGATCGTGGTCCGGTTTTGGTTGATCGGTATCATCCTGGCAGTTATAACGATTGTGACGTTAAAGATGAGGTAAAGTGATTTATGATTTATAATTTGTGATTTATTATCGACGCATAAATCATAAATCATAAATCATAAATGAATAAAGAAATCATAAATCAAATGAAGAAAAGGATTGTTATCTTAGGGGCCGGTGAAAGTGGCGCAGGTGCCGCCGTGCTGGCAAAGGCGAAAGGATTCGATGTGTTCGTTTCCGATTTCTCGTCCATCAAACCCAAGTATAAGGATATGCTGGATGCCCACGGTATCTGTTGGGAAGAGGGCCGGCATACCGAAGCCGACATCCTGAATGCCGACGAAATCATCAAGAGTCCGGGGATTCCCGACAAGGCTCCTATCATAAAGAAACTGAAGGAGAAAGGTACGCCTATCATCTCCGAGATAGAATTTGCCGGACGGTACACGGATGCCAAGATGATCTGTATCACCGGGAGCAATGGCAAGACGACGACGACCATGCTGACTTACCACATCCTCCGGCAGGCGGGAGTGGATGCGGGGCTTGCCGGGAACGTCGGGAACAGCTTGGCCCTCCAGGTGGCTGAAGATCCTCACGCCGTCTACGTGATCGAACTGAGTAGTTTCCAGCTCGACAACATGTACGAATTCAAGGCGGACATCGCCATCTTGCTGAATATAACGCCTGACCATCTGGATCGTTATAACTACGAGATGCAGAACTATGTGGATGCCAAATTCCGCATTATCCGGAACCAGACGGCTGAAGATGCTTTCATATTCTGGAACGACGATCCCATTATTGCCCGCGAAATCGTCAAACGCCATCCGCAGGCAACTCTCTACCCGTTCGCCGAAACTCACGAAGCCGGCGTAAAGGGCTATACGGAAGACAAAAAGATAATAATTGAAACCTCAAACGGAACGTTTACAATGGAAGAAGATTTATTGGCATTATCGGGAACGCATAATCTGTATAATTCGCTGGCTTCTGGTATCGCATCCAAATTGGTGGATATCCACGATGAGAATTTACGGGCTTCGCTGAGCGACTTTACCGGGGTGGAGCACCGCCTTGAGAAAGTGGCACGTGTGCGCGGAGTCGATTATATCAACGACTCGAAAGCTACGAATGTAAACTCCTGCTGGTATGCCTTGCAGAGCATGACCACTCCGCTGGTCCTGATACTGGGTGGAACGGATAAGGGAAATGATTATTCCGAAATCGAAGAGCTGGTGAAGAAAAAGGTGCATGCCCTCATATTCCTCGGTGTGGACAATGCCAAGCTGCATGGTTTCTTCGACGGGAAGGTTCCTGTTATCGAGGATGCCCGTTCGATGGAAGAAGCCGTAGCGAAAGCGTATAAGCTGGCCGAAAAGGGAGATACCGTCCTGTTGTCACCCTGCTGTGCCAGCTTCGACCTCTTCAAGAGCTATGAGGATCGTGGCGACCAGTTCAAGGCTTGTGTGCGTAACCTGTAAAGAAAGACGAAGAAATGGACTTAGCAAGTAAACTGTTCAAGGGCGACCGGGTGATATGGGTGATCTTCATGTTCCTGTGTTTGGTCTCGGTGATCGAGGTCTTCAGTGCAACCAGTACGATTGCTTATAAGAATGCGAATCATTGGGCTCCTATTGTACGTCATGCGACTTTCCTGTTGGGAGGTTTCGTGCTTGTACTGTTGATGCACAACATACCGTGCAGGTTCTATTCCTTGTTGAGTTTGCTTTTGCCGGTCTCGATGGTTCTGTTGGCCATTACGCCCTTTGTTGGTGTCGTGGTAAATGGGGAACCTCGTTGGCTGGAAATTCTCGGAATCCGTTTCCAGCCCTCGGAAATAGCCAAGATAGCCGCTATCGGTTATACGGCGTTTATCCTGAGCAAGCGGAATTGGTTCACGGATAAACAGATGTTCTGGTACATCTTGGGAGGCGTTGGGGGTGTTTGTTTCCTGATCTTCTTCAATAACGGGTCGACCGCTATCCTGCTGTTCGCCGTGACTTTCATGATGATGTTCATCGGGCAGATATCCATCGGACGTTTGCTGAGATTGGGCGGTGCGGGTATCATCGGCGTCTTGATGTTAGTGGGTTTTATACGGTTTGCCCCGGACAAGGTGATCGACTTGATGCCGGATCGTGTGCACACTTGGAAAGCACGTATCGAGCGTTTTTCCGATCCGGCGGATGCCGTCAAGTTTGAACCGGGAAGAGCTGTCAGCATTGACGGTGACGACTACCAGGTGGTGCATGCCAAGATTGCACTGGCGCGTGGCGGTCTGTTCGGGAAGTTCCCCGGACATGGGCAGCAACGCGACTTTCTGCCGCAGGCTTACTCGGACTTTATCTATGCCATTATTATAGAAGAGATGGGAATCGTCGGGGGTGTCTTTGTCCTGCTCCTGTATATCATCTTGCTTGTCAGGGTGGGGATGATTGCTCGTAGATGTGATAAGCTCTTTCCTAAATTCCTGGTGCTGGGCTGCGGATTGTTGGTTGTCGTCCAGGCCTTGACGAATATGGCGGTGGCGGTAGATCTGATACCGGTGACCGGACAACCTTTGCCGTTGGTCAGTCGGGGAGGTACGTCGACTGTAATCAGTTGCGCCTATATCGGCATCATCTTGAGCGTTAGCCGTTTCGGAGCCAATATGGGAAATGAGGAAGAAACACCGGAAGAAGAAGGGACTGCTGCTATTGCCGAAGGTGGTACGCTTCCGGAAAGCGAAAGGATCGCGGATGCAACCCTTGATACCGTTTCGGACAAACCGTTCGAAGCGACCGCGAAAGCTCCCGTGGGTGAAGAGAATCCATTGGAGGCCGTGCGGACAATAGAAGAAACAACAACAGAAACTAAAATATGAAACAGTACCGAATCATCATAAGCGGCGGTGGAACCGGAGGGCATATCTTCCCGGCTATCTCCATTGCAAATACCTTCAGGAAACGTTTTCCGGAGGCGGAAATACTGTTTGTGGGAGCTGATGACCGGATGGAAATGGAGAAAGTGCCTGCCGCCGGTTATCGCATCGTGGGGTTGCCGGTTAGCGGCTTCGACCGTGCCCACTTGGCCAATAACATCCGTGTCGCAGGTCGTTTGCTCAAAAGCCTCAAGCTTGCCAAAAAGACGATACGGGAGTTCAAACCCGATATTGCCGTGGGGGTAGGCGGTTATGCCAGCGGACCGACGCTCTGGATGGCTGCTTCCTTAGGAATCCCTACCTTGATACAGGAGCAGAATTCCTATGCAGGTGTCACGAATAAGCTCCTGGCAAAGAAAGCCGGCAAAATATGCGTCGCCTACGAAGGCATGGAGAAGTTCTTCCCGGCCGACCGTATCGTCGTGACCGGCAATCCGGTCCGTCAGGATCTGGAAGAGGCGTCGGACAAGCGTGAGGAAGCCTTGAAGTTCTTCGGCCTCTCCCCGGATAAGAAGACGATTCTGGTGGTTGGCGGCAGTCTGGGTGCACGGACGATCAACCGCAGCATACAAGGAGATCTGGATAAACTTTTCGCTTCGGATGTCGACGTACAGGTAATCTGGCAAACCGGACGCTATTACCATGAAGAAGCCTTGAAACATCTGAAGGCTTACAGGGGAATGCCGATCTGGTGCTCGGACTTCATCACCCGTATGGACTATGCCTATGCGGCGGCCGATCTGATTATCTCCCGTGCAGGCGCCAGTTCTATTTCCGAACTTTGCCTGCTGAAGAAACCGGTGATCCTGGTCCCTTCTCCCAATGTGGCGGAAGACCATCAGACGAAGAATGCTTTGGCATTGGTGGGTAAAGATGCTGCTGTCATGGTGGCCGACAAAGATGCCGAACAGCAATTGGTGTCGAAGGCTCTCGAAATCATCCACGACGACGAACGTCTCCGTGTCTTGGGCCGCAACATCGCGACATTGGCCCAGCACCAGAGCGCGGAACGCATAGTGGACGAGATCGTCAAGATTATCGAAAAGAAAAACCTATGACTTTTTGCCGGAGAAGCTATGGCCTTTGGTGAAAAAAGTTATAGTCTTTTACAAGAAAAGCTATAGCCTTTTCTGAAGAAGATGCCGTTCTTTTATGGCAAATACGGTGGGAAGATCGTATCTTTGTAACAAAGAATAGTAACGAGTAAGAAAATATGGATATAAACAACATAACGGCTGTCTATTTTATCGGGGCCGGCGGGATCGGGATGAGTGCCTTGATTCGTTATTTCCTTTCGAAAGGAAAGAAGGTGGGCGGTTACGACAAGACTCCTTCCGGTCTGACGGAGCAGTTGAATTATGAAGGAGCCGCCATTCACTATGAAGACAATGTGGATCTGATTCCTGACGATTTTACCGATCCGGTAAAGACACTGGTCGTCTATACCCCTGCCGTTCCCGAAGACCATTCGGAGCTTTGCTATTTCCGGGGGAATGGTTTCGAGGTGATGAAGCGTGCACGTGTGTTAGGCGAGATCACTGGTTGCAACCGGGGATTGTGTGTGGCCGGTACGCACGGCAAGACAACGACCTCTTCGATGGTCGCCCACCTGCTGAAACAGTCTCATGTGGATTGCAATGCTTTCTTAGGCGGTATCCTGAAGAACTATGACAGCAACCTGATGCTTTCCGACAAGAGTGACCTGACCGTGATAGAAGCGGACGAGTTCGACCGTTCGTTCCATTGGTTGAAACCTTATATGGCCGTTATTACCGCGGCCGATCCCGATCACCTGGATATCTACGGGACTCCGGAAGCCTATCGTGAAAGTTTCGAACATTTCACCTCGCTGATCCGCCCGGACGGTTGCCTGCTTATGAAACAAGGCATCAACGTCACTCCCCGCCTGCAGGAAGGCGTGAAGTTTTATACTTATACCGGCGCTTTCGACGCAAAAGAACTTTCAACTTTCAACTTTCAACTCTCAACTGGAAGTCCCGACTTTTATGCGGAGAACGTCCGCATCGGAGGTGGCGAAATTTTCTTCGACTTTGTCGGTCCCGATGTCCGCATCCCCGACATACAGCTGGGCGTGCCCGTGAAAGTGAATGTAGAGAACGGAGTTGCCGCTATCGCCCTTGCCTGGCTGAACGGTGTGACACCGGAGGAGATCAAGCATGGTATGGCGACCTTTGCCGGTCCGCGCCGTCGTTTCGACTTCCATCTCAAGAAAGAAAATATCGTCCTGATCGACGACTATGCCCATCATCCTGCCGAGCTGAAGGCAAGTATCCTTTCCGTGAAGGAGCTTTATGCCGGACGTAAGGTGACCGGTATTTTCCAGCCGCACCTCTACACCCGTACGCGTGACTTTGCCGCCGACTTTGCCGCCAGCCTCTCGCTCCTGGATGAACTGATACTGCTGGATATCTACCCGGCACGTGAGGAGCCGATACCGGGTGTCACTTCACAGATTATCTTCGATGCCGTGACCATTGCCGACAAGCGGTTGATCCACAAGGAGGAACTGTTGGACGTGGTGGCTGCCGAAGCCGGTAAGCTCGAAGTCGTCCTGATGGTCGGAGCCGGCAATATTGAACTGTTGGTAGATCCGGTAAAACAAATATTGGATAAAAAAGAATAAATCGTGATCCGTATCGTATCCATAATCGTTGCAACACTGTTGTTCTGCTACATCGTGTTTGTCTCCTTCTTCTTTCGGGAAAGCAGGCAGAAGGAGTTGTGCCGTGACCTGCAAGTAGTGGTCGTGGACAGCCTTGACAAGCATTTTGTGAGCGAGAGCGATTTGGTGCATATCCTCAAGAAGGCTGACTTGAACCCGATCAAGAGGCCGATGGACGAGATCAACACCGACCGGATTGAAAACGAATTGCTGAAAAACGAAATGATTGCCCGTGTGGAAGCTTACAAGACTCCTTCCGGCATGATTAAATTGGAAGTGGAGCAAAAAATTCCTATCTTGCGTGTGATAAGTCCGAGAGGCAACTATTATGTGGATAATCTGGGAAGCACGATGCCTGTCAGCCGCCGTTATGTGGCGCACGTTCCGGTTGTGAGCGGATATGTGGAAAAAGAGCTGGCGGTAACCGACTTATACAAATTTGCATTATTTTTGCAGGAGAATGATTTCTGGAATAATCAGATAGAACAGATTTACGTTCATCCTGATAACGAGGTGGAGCTGATTCCGCGGGTCGGTAACCATCGTATCGTACTGGGCTCCTTTGCTGATTTCGAGGAGAAGCTGGACAATCTCCGGCTCTTCTACGAGAAAGCGATCCCGAAGGTGGGATGGGAGAAGTACAGCATTATCAGTTTAAAATATAAGGATCAGATTGTTTGTACTAAAAGATAGAGAATATGGCATACACAGACTTTATAGCGGCCATCGACCTTGGCTCTTCTCACATGGTCGGCATGGTAGGCGCGAAAGGCCCTGCCGGGACACTTTCCATCATTGCCTACGAAGTGGAGAACTCCGATACCTGTATACGAAGAGGATGTGTATATAATATAAAAGATGCGGCCGGCAAGATCGTGCGGTTGATCCGCAAACTGGAAAACAAATTGGGTGGTTCCCGTATCGGTAAGATATATGTCGGGGTGGGAGGCCAGTCGCTTCGTTCGATTAACCATGCCGTGTCGAAAGTGCTCGGTAGCGGTACGGTGACTGAAGAGGTGCTGAAGGAACTGGATCAGGAATGCCGGCAGTATCGTCCCGATATGCTGGACGTGCTGGATATAGCCGCTCCCGTTTATTATCTCGACAACCAGGCGGAAACCCATCCGATAGGTTTGGGGTGTTCGCGTATTGAAGCCCACTATAAGTTGCTCGTTGGCCGTCCGTCTCTTCGTCATGCCGTAACCACGAACATGGCGGAGCAGATCAAGCTCGATGTGGCTGGTGTTGTTGTTGCGCCGCTGGCGTTGGCAGACCTGATCCTGACGGAACAGGAGAAATTGAAGGGGTGTGCGTTGATCGACTTCGGTGCAGGCGTCACCTCTGTCACGATGTACAAGGATGGCAGTCTGGCCGGTCTCTACGTTATTCCGTTGGGCAGCCATCTGATCACTCGCGACTTGATGTCCTTGGGTATGCCGGAGAAGGAAGCGGAACGTGTCAAGCGCACCTACGGCAATGCTATCTGGGAAAAAGATAACGAACAGCAGATGGTCACGGTAGACTTGGCCGACGGACAGCATTCGAGCGAGATCAAACTTTCGGATATCAATATGGTGGTGGAAGTCCGCAGCCGTGAGATCATCGAAAACATATACGCCCGCATGGAAGATGCGGGAGTGGCAAAAGATCCCGGTTACAGTATCGTGATTGCCGGCAACGGAGCCGCTCTGAAGAACATGCGTGAAGCCCTCAGCGAACGTTTCAAGATGGATGTTCGTTATGCTTCCGTCCGGAAAGATCTGATTGCCGACGGCGAGATGATTGCCAATAATCCCGAGTATACGACCGCAGCCGCCCTGTTGCTAAAAGGAACGGAGAACTGCGCCCTTTATATCGCTCCCGAACCGGAGAGACCGAAAGTGGTAGAACCGAAGATCGAGCCGAAAGAAGAACCCGTGATCGCTGAAATAGAAGAAAAGCAGGAGGAACCGCCTGTTGAAAAGCAGTCAGCGGCTACGACTAAGAACCGCAATTCCGGAACAAAGAAGGAGGAAGAGAAAAAGAACCGTAAGGGCTGGGGTATCGGCGACCTTTTCAAAAATGCGGTGGATAAGGTGGGAGAAGGCATTGACAAGGCCTTGAAAGATGAGCAATAATCGGTAACAATAAAAGACAGACGACAATGGACGATAATACATACGATTTTGATTTGGCAAAAGCGCCTCAGACAATCATCAAGGTGATCGGTGTCGGTGGCGGTGGTGGTAATGCGGTCAGCAATATGTATCGCGAAGGTATCCGGGATGTATCTTTCGTGTTATGCAATACCGATAATCAGGCGTTGCAGAAGTCGGAGGTTCCTAATAAATTGCTGATCGGACAGAATACGACGCATGGACTTGGTTCGGGGAATGTTCCGGAAGTGGGAGAAAAAGCCGCCTTGGAAAGTGAAGAAGACATCTACCGGATGTTGGATGACGGTACTCGTATGGCCTTTGTTACGGCCGGAATGGGAGGTGGTACGGGAACAGGAGCCGGGCCGGTAGTCGCTAAGATCTCTAAAGATATGGGGATTCTGACTGTCGGTATCGTTACGATACCTTTTGTCTTTGAAGGACGGCCGAAAATCGTGAAAGCGCTCCGTGGTGTCAGAAATATGGCGCAGAATGTCGATTCGCTTTTAGTGATTAACAATGAGCGATTGAGAAATTTTGCCGACATGCCGGTTCCACAAGCGAATCGTAAAGCGGATGAAACATTGACAATCGCGGCCAAGAGCATAGCCGAAATCGTGACGACCGATTTGGAACAGAATGTCGACTTTGCCGATGTCGACACGACGATGCGTAACAGTGGCGTAGCTTTGATCAGTATCGGTTTCGGAGAAGGAGAAGGACGTTTGCGACAAGCGATTACGGAAGCTTTGGAGAGTACGTTGGTCAACGATGTGAACAATATTTTCAATGCTAAACGGGTAGCGTTTGTCATTTATTATAGCCATGAAGACGAACTTCGTATCAGTGAAATGGACGATATACATGATTTCATGTCGCAATTCAAGACTGAATACGAGGTGAAGTGGGGACATGGTTATGATGACAGTTTAGGGCATAAGATCAAGATTACGATCTTGGTGACCGGTTTCGGGTTGGAAGATATCCTGACCAAGACGGAACAGCAGGAGCTTGTCACAGAAGAACAACTGCGTGAAATGGCAGAGAAGGAAGAAGCGGAAAGAAAAAGACGAGCGGAAGAAGATGCCTTGATGGGACGTTATTACGGTGAATATATCGACTCGCGTCCGAATGCCGAAATCGTTGTATTTGCCGTCGACGAATTGGACGATGACGCTCTGATCTCTTTCATGGAAGACAAACCTGCCTACAAGCGGACTGCCAAAGACGTGCAGCAGATACGCCGGAAGGGTGAGGAACCGGTACGTACCCAAGGCATGTCGTTCACCTCGCCTGCCACTAACCAAAACAAGAAGCCTAAATCTGGCGGCACAGTTATTAGTTTTAGGTAATGAATAATGACTAATTGATAATTAATAATGAAAAATTAATGATGAGTAGTTGGATACGCGAAGGTTTAATTATTCATTCTTAATTCTTTAATTTACAAAACTATGGATTTGTTCGAAAGAGTCAGCGAAGACATTAAAAACGCAATGAAGGCGAAAGATAAAGTCGCCCTTGAAACACTGAGAAACGTGAAGAAGTTTTTCCTCGAAGCGAAGACCGCTCCGGGAGCCAACGATACATTGACAGATGCCGATGCATTGAAGATCATGCAAAAGCTCGTCAAACAGGGTAAGGATTCCGCCGCTATCTACGTGCAGCAGGGACGTCAGGATTTGGCCGATGTCGAACTGGCACAGGTAGCCGTTATCGAAAAGTACCTGCCGAAACAGATGTCTGCCGAAGAGCTGGAAGTCGAGCTGAAGGCAATCATTGCACAGGTCGGGGCTACCGGTCCGAAGGACATGGGTAAGGTAATGGGCATTGCCTCCAAGGCATTAGCCGGAAAAGCCGAAGGACGTATGATCTCGGAAGTCGTTAAAAAACTTCTGAATTGAAGATTGGAAATGGAAAATTGAAAGATAAAGAAGAATTGTTTTATTTTTCAGTTTTCCATTTTCTCTCCCTTGTTGTATCCTTATCAATCTAATTTTCAATTCTCAATTTTCCATTTTCAATTACCGATTATGATTACTTTTGTTTGTTGCCTTATTGCACTCATCGTAGGTTATTTCATCTACGGTAAATTCATCGAACGTATTTTCGGCATAGATGCCAAACGGCAGACTCCTGCCTATACGCACCAGGACGGCGTGGATTATATTCCGATGCCAACTTGGAAAGTCTTTATGATTCAGTTTCTGAACATCGCCGGACTGGGACCGATCTTCGGCGCCATTATGGGTGCGAAGTTCGGAACCGCTTCTTTCCTGTGGATCGTGTTGGGAAGTATCTTTGCCGGTTCAGTACACGATTACCTGTCCGGGATGTTATCCCTGCGTCATAACGGGGAGAGCTTGCCTGAGATTATCGGCCGTTACCTGGGCGTGAACTTCAAGCAGTTCATGCGTGGTTTTACGGTAATCCTGATGGTGCTGGTCGGCTCCGTGTTTGTGGCCGGGCCTGCCGGCTTGCTGGCAAAGCTGACACCGGAACATCTGGATACTACTTTCTGGATCATTGTCGTGTTCTTGTATTACATCCTGGCGACCTTGTTGCCGGTCGATAAGATTATCGGGAAAATCTATCCTTTGTTTGCTGCCGCTTTGTTGTTTATGGCGATCGGCATTCTGGTGATGTTGTTCGTCAATCATCCGCCGTTGCCTGAAATCACGGACGGGATGCCGAACACCTATCCCGGTCATCTGCCTATTTTCCCGATTATGTTCGTCAGCATTGCCTGCGGTGCCATTTCCGGTTTTCACGCGACACAAAGTCCGTTGATGGCCCGTTGCATCAAGAATGAGAAGTACGGACGTCCTATATTCTTCGGCTCCATGATTACGGAAGGTATCGTTGCGTTGATCTGGGCTGCTGCTGCTACTTATTTCTATCATAACAATGGTATGGGGGAAAACAATGCTGCCGTTGTCGTCGACAGTATTACGAAAGAATGGCTCGGTACGGTAGGTGGTATATTGGCAGTCTTAGGTGTGATCGCCGCCCCAATTACCTCCGGTGATACGGCGTTTCGTTCGGCCCGCCTGATTGTGGCGGACTTTCTGCATCTTGAACAGCGCAGTGTCTCCAAGCGGCTCATGATTTGCATTCCTTTGTTCTTGGTGGCTATCGCTCTTTTGCTTTACAGCCAGAAAGACAAGGATGGTTTCGATATGATTTGGCGCTATTTTGCTTGGAGTAACCAGACACTCGCGGTGTTTACCTTATGGGCATTGACTGTCTACTTGGTGATCTCGAAGAAGCCCTATATCGTTACGCTGATTCCGGCTTTGTTTATGACGGCTGTCTGCTCGACATACATCTTTGTCGCTCCTGAAGGCTTAGGCATGGAAAACGGCATTTCACAGATTATCGGCTTTGCCATAACAATCGTTGTTTTAGCCTTCTTCCTGGTTTGGAAGAAGAAGACCGGCAATATATAATATAGTAGGACCGGTCTTCTCTGGTACTCAAGGATGGCCGATGCTGCCTGCTCCTTTGCCCGGAGTAGACCGGACGGTTAAGCCTTGATTTTTTGGTTACTTTTGGATCAAGCCAAAAGTAACAAGTAAACCATTATTTACCAGAAATCGAAGGAAAAATGTCAGAACTGTAAACTGAAGCTTGGCGGCAATCTCTTATCTTTATCCACAGAAACATATAAAAGGATAACTACCATGAAAAAACTGATAAGTTTAGTCAGCCTCTTTTGCCTGTCGGCCTTTTTACCTTTGTCTGTTATGGGAGAGCCCATTGACCGGGAGGCCGTTGTCAAGCGGCATCGCGTGTGTACGACCGGGACGCTTCTGAAAAGTCCGGCACAAGTAGGTAACGGCAAGTTTGCCTTCGGGATGGATATAACCGGATTGCAGACTTTCGTCCCCTTCAACACCCTGTCCGACTGGAGCTGGCACAGTTTCCCCCTCCCCGAAGGGATGAGAGCCGAAGATTACCGTCCGGTTGTCGTGGAGACGCACGGCAAAAAGATTGCTTATGAACTCCGCAATCCCGACCAGCCCGAGCTGTCCGAATGGCTGACCAAGAACCCTCATCGCTATAACCTGGGCCGTATCGGTTTCCGTCTACTGCGTGAAGACGGTACGGAAGCGCGGGAAATTGACCTGGGCAATGCCTGGCAGGAAATCGATCTGTGGACAGGTGTTGTCTATAGCCGTTTCGAACTGAACCGCAAAGAGGTGAAAGTGCGTACCGTCTGCCATCCCGATAAAGATATGATCGGAGTCAGCATCGAGTCCGAACTGTTGAACGATGGTAATATGAGCATCTATCTCGACTTTCCTTATCCCGACGGACGCTATTTCAAACACTATATAGGACGCTACGACACGATCTCTGGCCATACTTCCACCTTCGAGAAGTTGGCTCCGAACTCGGTCCGTATCGCCCGTACGATGGATGACACGCACTACTACGCCACCCTTGACTGGACCGGCCCTGCCACTTTCAGCCGTGAATCTGAAAAGGCGCATACCTTCCTCCTCCAGCCCCAGCATACTTCCACCTTTTCCTTTACCTGCTGCTTCTCTCCTGAACCGGTCGCCGATGTGACCGAGTCGGTTGCCTCTATCGAACGGAAGAGTGCTGCCAGTTGGGAGAAATACTGGCGTTCGGGAGCTGCCGTCGACCTCTCCGGAAGCAAAGATCCCCGCTGGCTGGAACTGGAGCGGCGTATTGTCCTCTCGCAGTACTTGATGCGTGCAAATGAAAGCGGATTTGGTGGCATGGCGTGCACTACGGGTTGTGGAATCGGATGGAATGTTTTGATAACTATCTGAACGTCTATAAGGACTTTATGCCGAAGGCCCTCGAACGCGCCAAGAGCGAAGGTCGTAGCGGTGCACGTTGGCCGAAGTGCACCGGAAACTTCAACCGCGAATGGCCTGGTAGCGCCCATGCCTATCTGATCTGGCACGAACCCCATCCGATCTACTTCGCCGAGATGCAATACCGTCAGAAACCTGCTCCCGAAACATTGGAGAAATGGAAAGACGTCGTGCTGAACACGGCCGATTATATGGCAGATTACCTTTTCTACGACAAAAAGACGAAACAATATGTCCTGGGTCCTCCTGTCGTTGTCGTTTCCGAGAATACGGACCCGTTGCAGACCATCAATCCGATTTTCGAGTTAGGCTATTTCCGCTACGGCTTGCGCACGGCGTTGGAATGGGCGGACCGGCTGGGCCTGTCGGAAAAAAGAACGAAGAAATGGAAGGAAGTACTTTCGAAGATGGCTCCCCTTCCCGTTGCCGACGGCGTCTATACCACCTACGAGGGCATCCCCGATATGTGGACAAAATATACCTACGAGCATCCGGCCCTGACCGGTGTCTACGGCATGTTGCCTGGTGATGGGGTAGACCAGCCGACTTTCAAGCGCACGTTGGAGAAAGTCAGCAAAGAATGGCAATTCAATCGCATATGGGGCTGGGATTTCCCGATGTTGGCAATGGCTGCCGCCCGTACGGGACAGCCGGCACTGGCTATTGACATGCTGATGCACCCTTCCGCCGGATTCCAGTTCGACGAACATGGTTTGGCGACAGGCGGTCCGTTTCCCTATTTCCCTTCCAACGGAGCGTTGCTGACGGCAGTCGCCATGATGTGTGGCGGTTGGGACGGCTCGGAGGGGGAGGCTCCCGGTTTCCCGAAAGACGGGAGCTGGACGGTTCGCTACGAAGGGTTTGTGCCGATGCAGTAATAATGGCCGTTTGGGGGAGGAAAATCGGACAATCACCGAAAAACAAACAAATAGGCATCGGATCAAAAACGGATAAGTATCCCTCTGAAACGTAGTAAGCATCAAGGATTTCCTTGAAAAAGACCGATTTTTGAACCAAAACGGGGCTGATGAAATTTAAGACTTGGTAATTGGAAAATAATTTATTGTAAATCAAGTGATTGGTGGGTTAAAAAATGACTAAAAAAAACGATCCTTTAAATTTGTCATTTTTCCGAGACAAAAATACGCATTCCTTTTTAAACCACAACTCTTTTCTGTAAAAAAATTCGTACCCCTATATCCTTTCTTATCAATTAGATAGCAATTGGAGTACAAAAAACCATCTTTCCAATACGAACTTCGAAGATAGGCAAAAAAAATGACTAAAAAAAAGGATCGTTTTTGCTATCAAAGTACAAATGTTAACACGTGTACATTATATATACGTGTACATAATGATAGTAAGAAGTAAGAACTGATATTTCAATTAACTGTATTATTAATATTAAAATTTAGATTATGAACAAGAGATTTTCTACTCTCGTTGCTGCCTTCGCAGCAATTGCTACTGTCTCTTATGCACAGATCGGTGACAAGTATGTGCATTTGAAGACCAGTTCTGATTACCTGACGGTTACAAAGGAGAATCCGGTAAAAGCCGACTCTGTAAAACTTGCATCTTTGGGCTTAAGCAAAGCTCAAAAAGACTCTGCTTTGTGGTTGCCGAAGTTTGTTGAAAAGATGGTTTCTGGCGACTCCGTATTCCAGTTTGTAAACAAAGCGACAAAGAAGAATTTGTCTTTTGCAGTGAAGAAAAATGGTGCTGGTGAGTATGGCACTATGATTGCTCCGGGGATTGACAAGTTTGTGTTCAAGACAGGTGTTGCTGGTGGTTCTGAAATCTATGCAGCTTATGGTCAGGATACGATTGTATCTATTAGTACTACTTCTGGAAAGCTAAATGTAGGAACTACATTGCCGAGTGAAAAATTTGAGATTGAAGCTCCTACTCCAATCTCTTTAACTACTGTCGCTGATTTGGCTGGTAAACTTTCTACTTTCAAATTCGAATTCAAAGGGAAAGACGGTGGAATCTTCACTGCTACGGATTTGATTCCGGTTCCTGTAACGGTTAGTGGTGCCAATAAATATCGTTTCCAGGTTGTAGGCCAGGAAAAGAGCACAAAAGGTACGAAGAAGGATCAGTATATCACTATTGATACGACAATGATCGGTTCCACAACTTCTATCCAGGTAGCTGCTTTCAAATTGGATACAATCGTTGCTGCCGGTGGTGCACAGTATCAGGGAGGTAACGAAGGTTTACAGACATTCAACTTGTCAATGGATTTGGGTAATGACTCAATCAGTATGGTGACAGACTCTATTGTCCGTTTTGTAAATGGTAAATACGAAGTTGCTGTCAATGGTGGTTCTGGATATACCTACATCGTTGGTTACAAGACTTTCAACGGTGCGCCGGTATTGTGTATCGACTCTGCTGCTATCGAAGCTCCGTTCATCACACTTGCTAAAGGTACTCCGGTTAAATTGGCTGGTGGAACAGGTGTTTACTCTTTACAGTTGAAGGCTAAGGGTGGCAATACTAATGCTGCTTATAATGACAAGTATTTGGTAGGTGATGGCTCTACTCCTTCTGATGCTGTAGCAGCAGCTTCTGTCTATATTCCTTCTACCCAGTTCTATGTAAAAGAACATGAAGATGGCACTTATTCTATCCAAGGTCGTGAAGCTACTACTATAGTAACTCAGACGGGTTCTAATGGCGAAACTTATGGTGAAGCAATTGCTTCTACTTTGCTTTTGGATGAAGAACCGTTATATGCTGTTGATGTGGCAAATGGTGTTTATCACTTAGGTAAAGGTAATAACCAAGATACTCTTGTGTTCAAGAAATTGGATGTAGACTTGACAAATGAACATATCGGTTACAAGTACTATACAAAAGAAGAAATGGGTTATGGCGCTGTTAAGTTCAACTTAGCTTCTGCTGCAGCCGACGATATCTATTTGTCTTTGGTTCAAGATTCTGTAATTGCTGGCGCTAAGGGGGCTGAAAAGGCACTTGAATTGCGTTTGGTTGAAGGTGCAGAGATCGCAAAAGACACTGTTTATTATGGTGCTCAGGCATTAGGTGATACGTTGGTTCGTGTTGCTTATGCATTGGAACAGGCTTATGATGCAGAAGGACGTTTGGCTCACGAAGCTGTCAGCGGTGTTGAAGTTGTTAAGTTGAGTAAAAAAGCCAGCTTACAAAATCAGCGTTTCTTCTTTGTGGCAGGTCCTGCTGAAGATTCTTACAAGATCGTTGAAGCAACGACTACTACTAACGATATACTCACATTGAACATCTCTAACTTGTCTGTGACTTACGATGAACCGGTTGCCGGCGTGGAAACTTACTTCAATATCGAAGGTGCTGAAGCTCCTGTTTATAAAAAGGTGGAAAGTGGTCACTATAATATCGGTAATGGTCTGGAAATGTTGACTGCATCTGATGGTGTTGCCAAGATGTTGCGTGTAGGCGACGAGCTGAAAGCTACTTCCACTGCTGACGATTTTTCTTTATATGTTGACTCTGCTTATGTAAATCGTGGTGAAGATAACACTGAATATGGTTACTATCTCTACAAAGGTGCAGAAGTTAAGAATGACACAATTGTTGGTACTGTTTTGGCTGCTAAGGGTTCATTCAAAGCAACTGCTGCTACAGGCGATAGTGCGGTATTCCGTACAGCAACAATTGTAAAGGATACAATCGCTTATGAAGGTGATTTGAAAGATGGCAAACAGAATAAATATAAAGTTAGAGATGCTAAGAACACTTCTCTTGTAGGTTTCAAAGTGATTGAAGAAGGTGGTTATGAGATCGTTGCTTTGAACTCTGGAAAGAAGTTGGCCGTAGTGAATGGAGTCGTTATCTTCTCTAATAATGTTGCTCCTCTGACATTCACAACTGAAGCTGCTGAAGCTCCTACTGCAAACGAAGGTGTTGAAGTATCTGAAGTGAAAGTGATCGCTACTGAAGGTGGTGTTCAGATCGTAGGCGCTACCGGTAAG